>BNVD01000017.1 GCA_025997835.1 Spirochaetia bacterium | reverse complement strand
GCCTTTAACGCCGAACACCGGCCCCAGGGAGGGTTCACGCAGGGCAACCACAACCTTCTTGCCGATTTTGGAGAGCCCGTCCGCAAGGCCCACCGTGGTGGTGGTCTTGCCTTCCCCCGCCGGAGTGGGGGTAATGGCCGTTACCAGAATGAGCTTGCCGTCTTTCTTGTCCTTAAGCTCGTTGTTAAGGTAGTTGTAGTCGATCTTGGCCTTGTACCGGCCGTACTGCTCGATGTACTTATCGGGAATGTCCAGCTTTGCCGCGATTTCCTTGACATCGCAGGCGTGTTCGGGATAAACCGCCTGCGCAATGTCAATGTCGGAACCGATAAACTTCTTCACCGCATCTGATCCTTTTACTGCTACTGCTGCCATCTCTAACTCCTTAACCGATTGTTTTTGTGTTCAGGCGGGCATATGTCCACCTCCTGAAACACCAACCGGTCATATTGTAATTCGGCGGGCATACGTCCACCGCCTAAAACCCTACTTTGTCCTGCTAGTATTCTGTCCCAAACAGAAAACATAATAAAGAGTATTAACCGCAAAGTCAAAGAAGTCGAAAAAGTAAGAATCTATCACAAATTAGCATCTTTTTCCTTCCTTATTCGACTTCGCGGTTAAAAATTCTTGTTATGTCATCTGTCTTAGACTGCACACTAGCTCTTTGCCACAACATTGATGAGATCGCCGTCGTTCACGATCTTGGCAACCTTTTCCGCTTTATTAAGCGCGTAGAAGTGAAGGCCCTGAAGGTCGGTCTTCAAATAGGTCTTTACTTCGTTGATCGTATACTCCATACCGTACTTTTCAAAGTCCGCCGCGTACTTTTTGGTAAGCTCATCGTACTGCTTGAGGACTTCTTCAGACGAACTTTTGGGCGGCGGCGGCGGCGGGCTGTACTTACCCACGATCCGGGACAGTTCCACAGGAATGGCGCCGGGAATGGTCATGTCGATAGCGTTCCTGCGGGACAGAATCGGCATAATCCCAATAACGAAGGGGAGTGTGATCCCCGCCTTGCGGCACTGGGCCACCCACTTCTCGTACGCCGGAATATCATGGCAGGTCTGGCACATCACCAGTTCCGCGCCCGCGTCCTGTTTGGCTTTAAGGTAGTTGATGTCGCTTTCAATGCTGGGGGCAAGGAGGTGCCGTTCGGGATACCCCGCGGCGGCAAAGCATATTTGGGGGAATTCCCTGTGCAGATAGGCGATAAGCTGGCTGGCGTGTTCAAATTCGCCCCCCGTGGAGGTCTTGATGTCCCCGGTGACCGGGTCCTTCTGGAAATCGCCCCGCATGGCAAGGCCGTTTTCAAGCCCCATAGCTACATATTCCGCAAAAATCGCCCGTAATTCGGCGGCGGTCTTGCCAATACAGGTAAAGTGGGTGACACAGTTGACCTTGTGGTCCACGATGTACTTGCAAATCTCCTTGGACTCCCCAACATTGGTGCCCATAGCGCCGTAGGTACAACTGATAAAATCCGGCTTTAACTGGAATAACTGATCCAGCTCCTTTTGCAGTTTGGGAATGCCGTCTTTTTCCTTGGGCGGGAACACCTCAAATGAGAGTGTCTTCCTGGTTTTCAAGATTTCACTGATTTTCATAGGGCCTCCTCTTGTTTGTTTGCATGGTGCGGATTTATGGTTCGTAACCAATATCGTTACGAGTATAATACAGGCGGCGGGAGGCGTCAATGAATGAGAAGCTTGACTTGAGGCTCTATCCAAAAATATCAGAATGAGTTCCGGTTCGTGCGGTGGTAAGTATAAGTTGGCCCTTATCTACAGTATAAACCAAAAGCCAGTCCCCGGTAATATGACACTCTCTAAACCCCGAATAGTTACCGACAAGCGGGTGGTCTCTATGTTTAGGCTCAAGTGGCTTTTCGTCTAAAAGGGTTTGTATCACCGTTTCCAGCAAGGGCATATCCAGGCCCCGCCTTTTGGCCAGTTTATAATCCTTCCTGTATTGGGTGGCCGCCCGTAAAGTCAGCATTCCGTTCCCATTTCGGCGTCAAGCTCCGCAGAAAGTTCCCTGGCGGTTTTATAGCCCTTAGCGTTCTTTTTTCCGCTCATAATGTCCCGGGCTTCCTGCATAGCGGCTTCGGTTGCTGCGTTGTACCGGGGCTGTTTCAACTCAAAAGGCAGGCCCCCAACCATGATTGACTGTTTTAAAAAGATAGTAACCGCATCCGAAATGGTTATACCAAAGTTTGAAAAAAGCTGTTCAGCTCCTTGCTTGGTTTGAGGGTCTATACGGATATTCAAATTGGCGGTCTTGGTCATATAAAATACCTCTTGGTATTAAAGTATCACAATGTACACGCACTGTCAATACAATTTCTGTTTCCGGTTCAACTTTTCATACTCCATAATATCCTTCAACTGCCGCCGGAAATACGCTTTGAAGTGAGGCGCTGGGCGTGCCTGGCACCAGTATGACAGGATGCAAGGTAAGAGTTGACAGATGGCTATACGCCCATTATTGCATATAACCGGGTTTTCTTAAAGTACAGCGCGTTACGGAAAAGGCAACAGGAAATATTTTTTGGAGGTGGGTTTTATCTGGTAAAAAAAGACATCTTTGTTATGAAACACAATAAATACGATAATACGATTAGAGGTGAAATAATTCGCATTATGCTATCAATCCCACAATGCCGGGAATGGTATTGTGCCGGTATTTTTTATAATCAGCATCACTGCTGTCCGGTTTAATCATAGTAGCCCCTCGAAAAGAAGCTGAGAAGAGTATATTTCAGGTGGCGGCGCTGTATTGGTGCATAGTCCAAAGATCGAGTTTTTTGAAAGCAATGTTGTCTTAATCATCTGCAATATCTGGTGAGCCGAGGCAGATATGCCGTCAAGGGTTCTGCAAATCCACAGCAAAACAGAAAGAATGAGCGCTACCCATATTTGGGTGAATACCGCATTCTCACTGGTACCCCAAAATGACTTGATCTTCAAATGCTGCTTAATCCATTTGAAGAATAATTCCACCTGCCACCGCGCCTTATATATGTCTGCTATTTCCTGTGCAGCCAGCGTAAAATTATTGGTGATGAACTCATAGGTATGGTGAAATTCTGTATCGTAATAACGTACCTTCCGCAGCTCTTTAGGATACTGCTTCCTGGTATTATTGCCGGTCATTTGAATTACCACGTCTGAAACAATAGGGCCGTCTTTGGCATGGGGATTGTTCCGTACCCGTTTATATTTTCCGTTGCTTTTCATGCGGGTCACAAAAAATGAACCGCGTAACTCTATATCATATAAGGATTTATAATCAACGTATCCACGGTCAAGCACATAGATCACCCCCGACTCCCGGCACAGTTCCACCATCCCATGAACATCATGTACTTTTCCGCAACTAAGATACGCATCGTAGGGTATCAGATTATCCCCGTCCAAATTGAGGTGTAGCTTAACCGCGCCTTTGGCTTTGCGGTATGCCGCCCAATCGAACTTTGACAGGCACAGCGAAATTATTGACGCGTCAATTATCCGCAACGGATTCTTAAACTGCTTCAGCGCTTTTCCCGCTATGCGCTGCGCTTTGCTCACCACTGCGTGAAAGGTGTCTTCAAAAATATGGCTGTCCCTTTTTTCCATGGCATCGCAGAAAGTTGAGCGTTTCAGTTGCGGCAATCCCGCATGGTACAGCTTTGTACCGTTTGCTTTCATTGAGTTTTCCATCTCCCGGACACTGAAGCATCCCGAGAGCTGTCCGTAGGACATCATCTTGAAGAAGTCATAGGTTTTCAGGGATCGCACCCCCTTGTCCCCCTGATGGTCTTTTACGGCTTTTTCAAATTCCGATCTGCTTAAGTGGCTTGTCAAACTGGATAAAACGGTGGTATGCTTGTTCATAGCTTGTATTTCCTTATGGTATAATGATTTGTGGTGAATCCTTTATACCATTTCAAGGGTCAAAATACAAGCTATTTTATTGTTTTCTCATTTAAACCGGACAGCAGTGAATCAGCATATTAACTTATGTTATTGGGGAAAAGCCCAGTATATTGAAAAGACATCTTTTTTAGTTTTCGCTCTTATCGCTGCCGCCGCCTACGCCCAATCCGTCCCCTTCTCCGAAGGCCGCCTGTTGACCCCCGCCACAATATCATATACCCTATCCCTATTCTCAAAGTTGAGCAAAGGAGCGTTATATGAAAGATGAAAATTGCCGCTACTGCACCCATACTACCGATATTATGGAGCCCGTTGCGGATATGGAAGTATCCACTCTGTATATCACCAGGGATCAAACCTACCGGGGCCGCTGTATTCTGGCCTTTAAGGACCACAAGGCCGAATTGTTCCAGCTTAGCCCTGCGGATATGGAGGCCTTTGGGCGGGATTTGACCAAGTCCGCCAGGGCTATCTACGACGCTTTCTCGCCGGGCAAGATCAACTACGCCGCCTATGGAGACACCTATCCCCATCTGCACTTCCATCTGGTTCCGAAATACAAGGATGGTAAATCCTGGGGCGGCCCCTTTGAACTCACGCTGGGCGCCGATCCTGCGGGAATCGTAAGCCCCGATGAACTTACCAAATTGATTGAGCAGATTAAGCGCAAACTTTAGTTTTGAGCCGCCGAATGGCGATGCTCGTTAATCTCTTGGGGTTTAATTCCCCGCCCTTTAGGGCGGGGAACTTCATTTTTTACTGTTAAGGGAATCTCTAAAAACTTCAGTCGCAAAATTGCCAATCGGGCATTTCTATTTTCGAACCGTCCTGAGAGCACCAAACAATTTTCTGATGTCCTCCGGCATTTCGTTTTCTTTGCCAAAAAAAGTGGGCGCTTCCCTACCCATTTCGTTGAACGCCCGTTCCTTCATACTGCCGCCCTTGCGGTTTTTGGTAAACAGGGTTAGGGCCGGCGGGGCAAATGCGGGTTTGCCGCTGAACCACCGGAGACTCTGCCGTAATAGTTCCCATGCGTAGTCATCCGAGGGAAGCCATGCCCGGGAAAGACAGACGGCCCATATAACGTCTCCGTTCCACCGGGACGAATATTCAAACAAGGTGTCAAACACAAAGGGAATGTCCTCCTGAGTGTAGTTATCGAGATAGAAAAAATCCAAATCTATCGAGATGACGAGCATGCCCCTGCCGCGGGAATCCCAAGTCCTATCGCTATCGCCAGGGAATTCAAAATCCCGAAGGCGGTTTAGGGTTATTGCCCGGGTAAACTTGGGATAGTCACTGCTGCCCCATCCGGCGGTGGATGATAAAAAGCCCCGCATCTTTCCGCTGTCGGGGGTATCCGCAAGCCTGTTTATCCATACCAGCGATCCAAAGAGAGAAGGCATAAAAAGGGGATCAATCCAGTTGTGGTTTTGGAATAACGCGTCTCCTTCGGGGGTATCCGGTCCCATAAATTCGCCCGCAGCGAAGGCGAGGAATATCCGTTCCCGGTTTTTATTCAACGCCGTATCCGGGTGGGCATCCACCAGGATCATCGCGGCGCTTTTTGTTTCAAAAGCAAGGCGGCGCAGCAGAAACGTAGCGTGATCGGCGTGGTGGTCAGATATGAGCAGGGGTATGCTCCCCGCCGGTAATTCCTGCGCCCCGGCGGCCCCGATGTTTATGAAAACGCACAACGCGCAGAACAAGACCGGGAAGAAATTAACCTCAAGGGGCCTTCCCATCAGCGACCTCCCGAACTGTAGTCAAATTGGCGGTAGAGCGGATCATCCTTGGTTTCCGCATCGAAACTGAAATTCACCGCCGCTTTTTCGCCGGGAGCGACATTGAATTTCCAGACCATGCGGTCGCCGGGCCGCGCATCGGGTTCCTTGGTAAAATGGTATTGGGTGCGGTGTTTAGTACCGTAGGTTACGGGAGCGGAAATTTCGATGGTGATATTTTGGTTCAGGAGATTTTCAACGCTGTATTCAAGGCTGTGGGTAAAAGGCAGATTTTCCCGTTCGGGGAATTCGGCGGTGGTGACAGATTCGGTTTTTTCGGTGGTGTAGGAGTAGATACGCTTGCCCGACTGGACAATGGTAAAACTATCCGTTTGAATATTCAGCGGCAGGACAAAGCTGTTGTTGATGATGGCGCTGCCGGGAATCTTCGCATCATACACCACCGTGCCGTTGCGGTAGATGTAGAGCCGCTCCGGATCGGGCAGGCGGTACACGATGACCGTCTCGGAACTGTCCCGGACAGAACTGTCCGAAATTGCCTGACCCATGCAGGGCAGGGCCGCCGCCAAAATGACCAATACGGTAAAAAAGATTTTTCTTGCCATAGCATACCCCATAAAAAGCCGGTTCACCGGCATGTTAATCGGAAATGATACGTTCCTTATCACACACTTCTTTGTTAAAACGCCGGTTGAGTATATGTCTTCAGGTTTGCACCGTCAATGCGGCTTCCGTACGCTTGCAGGGCTAAAAAGCCCGTCTATACTACGAAAAGCACCCAGCGGTCAACCTGTCATATTGCACTTTTTTACGATTTGGGGTAAAAATAACCCACTATGGCAAAGAAGCGGCGCCGTGTTTTGGGGATTGTTCTCATCATCCTTATCGGTATCCCCCTTGTTTTCGCGGGGCTTTCCTTTATCGGCCGCCAAAGCCCCGATGCGGTTATCCCCGACTCCTTTTCCCTGTATGCCAGCATCCCCAACCCGGTACGCCTTGCCGAGCGGGTTTTAGACCATGAAACCCTGCCGGATATTTTAGCCATCAAGGAGCTGGCCCCCGCCGCGTCCGCCCTCATGCAGCTGCGGGAGAGCGGGGTTCTCGGGAACCGCCTGGTTCGTTTTGCCGGCAGGGGGCGGCTGGACGGGGCGCTCTTGTCCAACGGCCGGTTTCTGGGAGCCTGGGACTTCGGCGTCCTCTCGCCGCTCTTTAAGATGCTGCCCGCTCTGGCGGGGCGGCTGACCATACCCGGCCTTTACTATGTACAGGCGGGGAAAAATTCCCGCTTTGAATACCGTACGGCCGAGGGGGCGACCCTCTTTATCGGCCCGCACCGTAACCTCTTGATCATCTCCAACGATTCCGCCCTTTTTGAATCGGTGCTGAACGGCACCTCCCGTGACGGGGATCGTCAGGGGTCTCACGAAAAGGCTTTTTATTCACGGAATCATGATGCGGCGCTTCTGCTTGCCCCCGCCTTTCTGGAGGAAATGCTGGGCGCCGGGGACCCCACGATCACAGCCTTTCTCCGGCAGCTTCAGTTTCCCGGGACGATTGAAGCAAGTATTTCGGTTTCTTCCAAACAGCTTGATATCAACCTTATCACCCCCCTGTCGTCGAATAATCAGGCCTTGAAAAAAATCATCGAACGCGATTCCACGACACTGAACCTGAAAGCTATGCTGCCCGATACCGCCCAGTATGCCACCATCCTTTCTGCGGGAACGCTGGAGGAGCTTTTAAGCGGGGTGTTTTCTGCAGCCGGTTCTGCCTGGGATGCAACATGGAAAAAGGCGGATAGCGGAGCCAGGTTCGCGCTGGGGATGTCGCTGGAGGATATTCTCTATTCATGGACCGGCGCGGAGTTTGCCGTTTTCGGTATGGAAGGCCGGCCGAATCCGGTAATCGTAATAGAAATAGCGGACGAGCAGAAACGCAAGGATGTTTTTGACAAGGCGTTCTCCTCACTATTTGTGAATGAAAACATTCAGCTTAACCTTGACGGCACCCGCATCCCCCGGATTCAACTGCCTGATTTTCTCAATTCCGTTTTGAATCTGATGGGACTGCGGGTTCCTTCGCCCTATTATACGGTGCAGAATAACTACCTTTTTGTTTCCGAATCCGCAGAATCACTGTTGGCCGCGGTAAACGCCGTCCGCCGGAACGAGACCCTTCCCAAGTCCGCGGTATGGCGGACACTGGCGGGGAGCGCTTCGGACCATACCTCTTTCAGTCTGTTCTATTCATTGGATCGCTCCCTGCCGTTCTTTCTCAAGGGGAACACCACGGTTAGCACGGCCCTCCGTCTGTACCGGCAGGGGCTTGCCCGGCTTTCCCTTGAAAACGGGATCGCCAGGATTTCCCTTGCGGTGATCCCCGGTTCGGGGAAGGGTATCGCTCCTGTGATGGGCTATCCCTTTGAGCTGGGGGGAAAAGCGGGTAACCGGGTTTATAGTGTAAAAAAGGGCGGGGAAACCAGGGTCCTCCTTACCCGTGGTACTACCGCAGTGGCTATCAACCCCGCCGACAAGGCAATCCATGAATTAAACGCCGGGGGTACAGCGGTCTTGCCCTGGGTTATTCCCGCGGAAGGGCTACCCTCAGGGAACGACGGTATTGCCTGGGTGGTGAGCCCTCAGGGACGGGTTACGCTGGCTGATAAAAACATGGAAGCGGTCAAGGGCTTTCCCGTGGTAACCAGCATCCGCCTGTCCGCAGCGCCGGGGGCCCACGGGGGAAAACTCTACCTCTCCGGTGAGGATGGTTCGATTACGGTAATTGACGGGTCAGGGGGTATTGCAAAGTGGGATCAGGTTTTTGACTCCCCCCTCCGTTCGCCTCCGGAATTTATTGATTGGCAAAACAAGACCTATCTGGCCCTGTACCCAAAAAGTTTTTTCGGCGAACTCTGGATACATGATGATGCGGGAACGGCCCTTCCCGGCTGGCCCGTGTATATTTCCGGCATCGCCTTTGGATCGCCTTTGCTTTTTAATAGTAATGCCGTCAACAGTAACACTGCGCGCAGTAATACTAATGCCGGTAAATCAGGCGGCAATCATCTTTGTGCGGCCTTTATTACCCAGGCCGGGGAACTCACGGTCTATGATGAATCCGCCGCCCCTCTGCCGGGCTTCCCCATTGAATTGCCGGGGGTGTTCTATTTACAGCCGGTCCACGACGGCCAGTACCTCTGGCTTATCAATGCGGAGGGTGTTCTCTATCAAGTTGATCTTGAGGGGAATTTTCTCTATCAGCAGATTCCCAACCTGACGGTTCGGGAGGGGGGCTATCTTACCACGGCGGATGTGGACGGCGATAAAACACATGAAATCTTTTTTTCCGGCGAGGGAAATGCCCTGTACGGGTACGCGCGGAATTTCAGTTCCCTGGACGGCTTCCCCCTGCCCATCTGGGGGCGGCCGGTTTTTGCGGACCTGAACGGAGACGGCAAACTTGAATGTCTTGGCGCGGGGATGGATAACAAGATATATCAATGGCAGTTTCGGTAAGAAGAAAAATCGGGGTCGGTGTGAAAAATAGTAAAGTAAAGAAAAATTTTCTCTGCGTCATGGCCCTGCTGTTCAGCCTGAGCGGCTGTCAGACCCTCCAGCAGGATCGCATGGTTCCTGCAATGGATGCGGCGGCGCAGGGGGAACTGGCGGAACTGGAAGAGCTGATTGTCCGGTTTGGCAAGTCGGACAGGCCCCGTGAAGAGGCTGTGCCGCTGCGCCGGAAGATTGCGGACCTGAAGCGGAAGTCCGTCCCCGATGCGGATTTCGAGGCCCAGCTTGCCGCATGGTCGGGCCGCCTCTATCTGCTGGAAGGAAAAAACAGCGACGCCCAGCGGGAACTGAAAAGCTCCCAGAGCCTGTCTCCCCTCAATCTGCCGTCAATTATTTTGTCGGCCCGGCTGGAACGGGATTTGGAAAAACGGCTTGCCCTTATTGATGATGCCCTGCGGATAGATCATACAGGGGAATTGCAGATTGAACGGGGCAGGACGCTGTTTGATCTGAACCGTTTCAGCGAAGCGGTGGCCGCCCTTGACACCGCCTTTGCGCTGCTGGAGGCGAAGCCCTTTTACGAAGAAACGTACCGGATATACCGGGACAAGGCTTGGGAACTCCGGGATATTGCCGCAGGGGCCGAAAACAAAACCGTCGCCATCATACAACAGGATGGCATGAGCTGGCGGGATCTGATTGAGCTTACCCAGGCGGAAACAGATCTTCTGCGTTTTCTAAGCGCCGGTCGGGACTGGCCCGCAGAAGAACTGTTTACCCGCCTTTTGGACCGGGCTTTTATTCCCGCCGTACAGGACGTTACGGTTACCGAATGGCCTGCGGTAAAACCGAAGTCAGATGAAACGGTGCTGCGATCAGGTGCGGCATGGTTCCTCTGGCGGCTTTATGCAGAGAACCGGGCCAACCGGAGCCTCCTCTCCCGGTATTCATCCCGGTACGCAACCATGAACAATCCCCGCAGCCCCATTGCGGATTTGCCCTTGTTGTCCCCCTATTTTGATTTCGTCATGGGATGCGTGGAGTCGGAATTTCTTTCACTCCCCGACGGGAAAAACTTTATTCCCAACGAACGCATCCGGGGCTCGGAATTTCTTGGGGTACTGCGGAAACTTAACCAGTGAAACTTTATTGACTATAAGTGAGAAATCTGTCCGCCGGGATAATACGCCGGCCCTGCGTACCCCCCTTTACATTTTTTTCCCATCCCGGTACGATAAGATACTCTTTGAGCAATTTACTCCGAAAGGAAGGATTATTATGTCACGGACCTGCGATATTTGTGGAAAACATACCATCACCGGTAACAAGGTGAGCCACGCCAAGAATCATACCCGCCGCACCTGGAAGCCCAACTTAAAGAAGATCAAAGCCGAGATTGATGGGACTACCATCACCCTCAAGATCTGCGCCCGCTGTCTTAAGAGCGATTTTATCACCAAGAAGGTTTAGGGAATCGCTCTTTTAGTGGTTTTATTACCAAAAAGGTATAAAGATGAGGGCGGGACGCCGGTATACCCCGGTGAATCCTGTTGACTCACCGTAAGTTCAACTCCAGCCCGTCCCAGGATGGGCCTACGGAGATACCGTTAAGCTCCTGATCCGTCAAAAAGCCCCGGCAATACGCTTCAATTTCCCGGTGGGAATGTTCATGGCTGATATGGGTGAGGTATACCCGCCGGGCGCCGACTTCTATCGCAGTGGCGAGGGCTTGGGCGAAGGTGAAATGGGTCTCGTGGGGCCGGTCCCGTATGGCGCCGATGATAAAAACTTCCGCCCGGCGTATCAGATTCAGGGATGATGGGGGGATAAGGCTGGTATCGGTCAGGTAGACTGCCGTGCGGGTTTCCGTTTCCGGCTTGGCGTTACCGGAGGGGGCGGCTTTGCTGTGGGCATTTGCACCTTCTCCCGCCCCGTTTTCGGCGATGCGCCAGCCCAGAATGTCCAGAACTCCGTGTTTAACCGGAATGGGGGTGAACGTGAGGCTGCCAATGGTGAGGGGCGCGGTGACTTCGGTGGGGATAATCCGGGGCTTGCCGCCACCCCGCTGGGTTTCCTTGAAAATATACGCGAACCGTTCCCGCATTTCCGCGATGGTGGCTCTGTTGGCGTAGACCGGGATGGGGTGTTCCCAACTCAGGGCACGGATGTCGTCAAGGCCGTGGATATGATCGGCGTGAGCGTGGGTCAGAAGTACCGCGTCGAGCCGGGTAATGCCTGCGCTCAAGGCCTGGAGCCGGAATTCCGGCCCCGTATCGATCACCACCCGCTCCCCGGCGTCCCCCTGAATATAGAGAGCTGCCCTGGTTCGCTTGTCCCGGATATCGGAGGAGCGGCACACCGGGCAGTCGCAGCCTATCACCGGAATGCCGTGGGAGGTCCCGGAACCCATAACGATCAACTTCATGGTTATAGTATGATAGAAAGGGACCTTTGGGTGAATGCCTTCGCTACTGCGGTTCTGCCCAATTTAGTGGGATAATTGTGCAGTAAGAGAAAAAGCTGGGCAGTAAAGTTGGCTGGTCTCGCCGGTTCTGCCCAATCCGCCTTGCTTACTGCCCAATTTAGAGGTATAATTGGGCAGTAACGTTGGCCTGTCTCGCCGGTTCTGCCCAATCCACCTTGCTTTCTGCCCAATTTGTGGGCATAATTGGGCAGAAAGAGAAAAAATTGGGCAGTAACGTTGACTTGTTCCGGAGGGTCCTGTGAGAACATTTGATTATTCGGTATTACCCGCTTCTTTGGCCTGTAACGAAATTATGAACTTATTGGCCGCAGTCCATGAGTTTAAGGGGAAGCAGGAGCTTTATGTTGAGGCTCAGCCTGATGTTTTGGCGATGATGCTGGAAATAGCCAGAATCCAGAGTACCGGGGCATCCAACCGTATTGAGGGGATTTATACCTCCGATGAGCGGCTTTCGGCGTTAATGAACATGAAGACGGAGCCCCGGAACCGTTCGGAAGACGAAATTGCCGGTTATCGGGAAGTATTAAATCTGATTCATGAAAGTTACGATCACATAGCGCTGCGGTCCAATATCATCCTCCAACTGCATCAGGAACTTTACCAGTTCAACCCAGGCTCCCTGGGGGGAAAGTACAAGGCCGCCGATAATATCATCGCCGAGACCGATAGTTCCGGCCAGGAACGGGTACGGTTTAAGCCCCTTTCGGCTTTTGAAACCCCGGACGCGATGGAGGAGCTTACCCGCGCTTTTAACCTCGCCCTGGATGCGGGAAAGTACGATCCCCTGCTTCTTATCTCCATGTTCATCCTGGACTTCCTCTGTATCCACCCCTTTGCCGATGGCAATGGCCGGATGAGCCGTCTTTTGACGCTGCTGCTGCTCTACCGTTCGGGGTATCTCGTGGGGAAATACATCAGCATCGAAATGATCATCGAGCAAACAAAGGAAAGTTACTACGAGGCGTTGGAAGTGGGCAGCCAGTACTGGCTGGAAGGGGAAAACGATTACTTTCCATTTGTACGCTACCATCTGGAGGTACTCCTCAAGGCGTACCGGGAATTTTCGTCACGGGTAAGGTTGACTATGGACCGTAGTCTCTCAAAAGCCGATCGAATCGGCGTCCTCTTTGATGACACCCTGCGGCCCCTGTCCAAGGCCGATATTCTGGCCCGGTTCCCCGATATCAGTACCTCTACTGTGGAATCGGCCTTGTCCGCGCTTTCCAGGGAAGGGAGGATCATCAAGATTGGGGTAGGGAAGAAGACGCAGTATGTTAGGAATACGGAGTTACCTTAACAAGGCCGTAACGGATACCTAATTCGCAGGATACGGCCATACCCGGCCATCCGTTCCCTTTAGCAAATAGACCTTTCCCCCCGGCTCCTCCCGTATCCCGGCAATCACATCTTCGCTGAGGCGAATTTTCCCGCCGCCGCCGGGGAGGTCTACTGCATAAGCCGGGAGGCCGTTTGGCGTGCTCCCGCCGTCCGCGCCGCTCCCGTCATGCCGTTTCCTGCCGTCATCTGCGCCGCTTCCCGCACCGCCGCTTCCCGCACCGCCGTTGCCCGCATCACCGCTGTCGCGGCACTCCCGGAAGCGGTCCTGCAATTCCCGGTACAGGGCGAGCCCTGCTTTCAACGGTACCCGGAAGTGGGCGGTTCCGGGGGCGAGGTCCAACTGGAAAAGGTAGTAGGGACGCAGGCCCAAACCGGTACAGGCCTGGAATAATTCCGTCAGGGGGTCGGCATTGTCGTTGATGCCCCGCAGCAGAACGGTCTGGACCAGGATGGGGATTTCGGCGTTCACGCAGGCCGTAAGACCGGCGCGGGCTTCCGGGGAAAGTTCCCGTGGGTGGTTGATGTGGACCGCCATACGCAGGGGGCGGTATTGGCGAAACAGCGCGATGGTGTCCGGGCTCAAGCGGGCGGGGTCCGTGATGGGGGCTCTGGTGCAGACCCGCAGCAACACCTCCGGCCGGGCCTCCCGCAGTTGGCGGAAAAGCCGGTCAAGCTTATCGTCCGTTGCGGTCAAAGGGTCGCCCCCTGAAACGAGAACTTCCCGGATTTCGGGATGGGAGCGGAGATAGGCGAGGATGGGGGGAAGTTCATCATCACCAATAAACCCCTGTGGGCCGGAACTTGTTCCGCCGCCGCTCCCCCCGGAAACCCAGACCCGCCGGAAACAGTAACGGCAGTATCCGGCGCAGCTTCCCCCGGCGAGGAGCAGCGCCCGGTCCCGGTACTGGTGGACCAGCCGGGGCGCGGCGCGGTGATAGGCTTCACCGAGGGGGTCATCCAGCGCGAAGGGGTCCGGGAGCAATTCACGGGGGTCGGGGAAAAACTGGCGGCGGATGGGGTCGTTCCGGTCAGGCCCTGCCAAGGACGCGAAGTGGGGTGTTACCCCAAAGGGGAGGAGGCCCCGGCATTTGATTTGCGTGATATACGCCGCTTCTTCGGCGCTCACCGAGGAGGCCAGATGGGGCGGCAGATTCTCAATTGAACTTATCAGGGTCATTTGTCATCAATTACCCAGCATCCAGCATTAACAACGCCATCACCTTGGCATCCCCCAAGATATTGGCGATAAGGGTGTACTCGTTGGGCTGATGGGCGGTTTCGTCGATGCGGCACCACACGGCGGCGGGAATGTCCGCGTTACGGAGGGCGGCTCCCACGGTGCCGCCGCCGATACCGATGGGCCGGGTCTCCACTCCGTACACGTCCCGGATTGCGCCGGAGAGCCGCTTTACCAGCGCACTGTCTGCGGGGGTCGCCCTAGATTCAACCTGTTGGGGCAGGGTGTAGCTGATTTTTACCCGGTGTCTTGCCTCCACCTCCGCCTTGATGCGGTCGATTTCGGCGGTGACGGCCTTGATCGGGTATTGGGGGAGGATGCGCATGTCCATATAGAACACATCCTCGCCGGGGATGGTGTTGATATTGGGGACGTTGGCCTCTTTTTTGGTGGGCTGAAAGGTGGAATAGTCAGGCTCAAAGAGGGGGTCGTGGGCGCTGAACTTTGCCGAAAGGCCGTAGTGGAGCCGCACCGCCAGGTCCGCCCCGGCAAGGTGGGCGTTGGCCCCCTGATCCGGCCGGGACCCGTGGGCCTGTAACCCCGTGGTGGTAAACTTCACCCAGGCCAGGTTCTTCTCGGCGATTTCGATGGTCTCCCCGTTGGAGTCCCCGCCATCGGGGATGAGTACCATATCATCCTTGTGAAACAAATCCCGGTTTTCCATAAGCCAGACGATGCCGTAGGCGCTACCCACTTCCTCGTCCGCCGCGAACAGGAGCTTCACCGTGCGAGCCGGTTTGATACCCGCATTAACCAGCGCCAGCACCGCCAGCACCGACGACACCAGCCCCTGCTGGTTATCCTCCACCCCCCGCCCGATAAGGTGGGGTCCCAACGTACTGCCGTCGGGCCTGCTCCCGCTGTCCTTGCGAACCACCGTGTAGGGGTCGCTGTTCCAGAGAGACGCCTCCCCCGGCGGCACCACATCCAGGTGGCTCATGATCCAGAGCCGGGAATGGCCGGCCGCGCCGGGTATTGTCGCGTCGCTACCGTCCCCTTGGCAGGGGATGGTAGCGATCAAATTCGGCCTCACCCCGCCTTTGGCGCGGGGGTCCGGGGCATCGTGGCGCTCAAGCCCGGTGATACCGTGGGCTTTGAGCCATCCCTCAAGAAATTCGCACTTGTCCAGTTCCCCGGTCCCGCCGGAATCGGGCGCGATGGCGGGCCGTTTGGTCAGTTCCGTTTCCAGTTCCACCGCCAGGGCTTCACTCGTATCAATAAACTTGAAGATATTGTCTTTCACGGTACTAATTCTTCTTATACACTTCCCATGTCGTTTTGATAAGCGTCTCCGGGTCCGAGTGTTTCGCGGTCCAGCCCAAAGTTTCTTTGGCGAGTTGGGCCGAGGCGGTAAGTTTCGCCGGGTCTCCGGGGCGGCGGCCCACGATCTTGGCCGGGACCGGCTGACCGCTCACTTTCCGGGCGGTTTCAAGTATCTCCAGCACCGAGAAACCCGTCTCGCTCCCCAGATTGACCTTGAGGCTCTTGTTGTTCCGGCTGATGTAGTTCAGAGCCGCCACGTGGCCCGTGGCGAGATCGCTCACGTGGATGTAATCGCGGATGCAGGTACCGTCGGGGGTGTCGTAATCGTTCCCGAATATCTGGATTTCCGGGCGTATCCCCGCCGCCCCTTCCATAATCACCGGGAGGAGGTTCGCCGGGTTCTGTTCCAGTCCGGTAATCCGGCCCTTAACATCGTAGCCTGCCGCGTTGAAGTACCGCAGCGCCGCAAAGTGAATACCCTTGAGCCTGTCGTACCAGTCCAGGAAGCCCTCAATTTCGAGCTTGGTAAAGCCGTAGTAGTTTTCCGGCTTGGTTGGATGTTTTTCGTCGATGGGGAGATAGGCCGGTTCGCCGTAGACCGCCGCACTGGACGAAAAGACGATGTTGGGTATCCCCGCTTCCGCCGCCGCGTTCAGAATATTGACGGTCCCGCTGATGTTGTTCACCGAATATTTTTCCGGCTTCACCATGGATTCCCCCGCCGCCTTAAAGGCCGCCAGGTGGATAATCGCGTCAAAGCCGCCCTTGGCATACTCCCCCCCGGACACGCCGCTTTTCGGCCCCGGCTGCAGGCGGTCGGTCTTACCCAGAGCCGCCCTAAGCAGATCCGGGTAATTCAGAATATCCCCGTGGATAAAATTCCCCTCAGGAAACAGATTTTTCCGCAGCCCGCTGGAAAGGTTATCAAAAACCGTTACCCGGTGCCCCTGATCCAGAAATTCCCTGGCCACATGGCTCCCAATGTACCCCGCGCCCCCAATGATAAGTATGTTCAATTTTTACCCCCTGAAAATATACCGGTTGTACCGTCCGGTTTAACCGGCGCTCACTTGTGTATGTATAGTACTGATTTATTGATTTTCTCACTAGGAGTTTGTTGCACTTTGTGCATTTTAATAAAGAAAAACGCCATTTATGGCGTTTTTTACTCTGCAAACTCCGCTCAGAAACGAAGTTTCTGCAGGAGCCCGTTAATAGCAGGTTTTTTGCGGCCTCAAGCGCAAGGCGACCGTGTACGGTCGCACACCTACAAGTGCAACAGGCTCCCAGCCTTGAAAGATTGAAGCATGAAGGAGATAGCGGACCCGGCCCTTCTCAGGAGGGGCCGTTTTTTATGCCATCGCCTGAATTAAAAAATCGAGCTCCGGGTCCGTATCTTCTTCCTGAAGCATGGCCCATTCGCCGTTTCCGTTCAGATATTCGCCGGACAAATACAGATGTTCGCTGACAAAATTTATCCGGTCAACCAGATCGCCCAACTCGTGGCTTCTGGCGGTCTGCTCACCTTGCTCCCAAAACAGTTTCATTTCCGTATGCAGTTTAACCCGCCGGTTTTCGAGCTTGGTCCGCAAGGCGGCAAGGTCCTTGGCAATATCATCCAGGAATTGATCTTCGGTAGTCATCCAGGTCTCTCTTTTTCCACAATTATCGGCGTATTCGAAGGTTCTCTATAAGGATAATTCATGCCAATTTAAATTGCCAGAAAAAAAGGGAGTTTTCTTTGTTTTTTTATGACAAAACATGATACCCTACGGGCATCATGTTTTGTCTCCGTTCACCGATACGGTGAATGCATTCTACCCAAAGATAGACAAATTTGATACGTTGACCTTACCGCTCATTTCCCATACCCTAATCAACATGAAGAAAATTGCGCTTACGGGAATAAAACCGACCGGCATACTCCACATCGGTAACTACTTTGGGGCAATCAAACCCGCCCTGGAACTGGCTTCGGACCAGAGCTCCGCAGAGTACGATGCCCGTTACTTTATTGCCGATTACCACGCCCTCAATACCATGAAGGACCCAAAGGAGTTGGCGCCTACCATACGCCAGGTTGCGGCAGGGTGGCTGGCGGCGGGGCTGGACCCGGAGAAGGTGATTTTTTACCGCCAAAGCGCTATCCCGGAGACCTTTGAACTCACTACCATCCTTATGGCCTTTACCAGTAAGGGACTGATGAACCGGGCTCACGCCTACAAAGCGGCGGTCCAGGAAAATACCGAAAGACAGGACGATCCCGATGCGGGGGTCAATATGGGGCTTTTCACCTATCCGGTACTGATGGCGGCGGACATACTGCTCTTTGATGCCCATTACGTCCCGGTGGGTAAAGATCAGGTTCAGCACGTGGAAATGGCGCAGGACATCGCCCAGGCGGTGAACTTCAACTACAAGGCGGAGCTTCTCCGTATACCCCAGGCATCGATTCAGGAGCAGGTGGCGGTGGTGCCCGGCCTTGACGGGCGCAAGATGAGCAAGAGCTACGGCAATGTGATCCCCCTGTTCGCCCCGGAAAAGGAACTCCGCAAACTCATCATGCGGATCGTCACCAACTCCCAGGGGGTGGAGGAGCCCAAGGACCCGGAAACTTCTCAAATCTTTCTATTATACAAACTGTTTGCTGCGGCGGAGGAACAAGCGGCTTTAGCCGCCCGCTACCGCGAGGGGGGTATGGGCTGGGGCGAGGCCAAGGAAGAACTGTTCCGGGTAGTAAACCGGGAACTCTCCCCCCTCAGGGCCCGGTACGATGAACTTATGGCAGACCCCGCGGGGCTCGACGCTATTCTGGAGCGGGGCGCGGAAAAGGCCCGGCCCATTGCGGCGGCTACGGTGGCGCGGCTACGGAAGGCTGCGGGGATTGATTAGGGTTTGCGGTTATTGATAAGTTCATTTGCCCGCATATCGCACAAAAAAAGGGTGGGCGGCACACGGTATGCCGCCCACCCCTACAAGTTCACTGTGCTGCGAATTGCACCGCTTATGGGTATGACAGCAGCTCCCCATTAATGTGATCAAGCACTATAGCCATGTTAGTCGTCCCTGCTCCAATAAATGGCGGCTGGCCGACAATGCCATATTCCACATATCGCGGGTAGTGGTATTTCTCATCATACCTGGCATAAATAACCATCTTTTCGCCTTCTTTCAGGGCCGGGTAGTTCTGCTCGTAAAAGTTGAATATCCGGGTATAGATGTCGGAAATGGAGCCCATCTCATAAAAGAAGGCTTTGGAATCAGCCCCATCGGAGACCTGTATAACTTTACCATCCGCTACCCAAACATTTGCGGAATCGTCTCCATAAGCATCGGGAAAAGTCTCTGCCCTGAACTGACTGTCGGTTACACCCTGCGCCTCCCATGCGGCCCGCTCAAGGTTGAACTTTGCCAAATCAAAAATAAGATTTGGAGCAGGATTCGCCGGCTGCAAATCCGATACCTCTATACAAATCACCGGACTTCCACCTATGACCTTGCCCGATATGTCTTGAGGAATCACGCCATATTCCAGATATTCGGGGTAGTGATACTGCTCGTTGTACCTGATATCAATAACCAGCTTCTCGCCTTCCTTCAGTGGTATTTCGCGGCATTCCTCAAAAAAGTTGAACAGCCCGATATAGATATCGGAAACCGTTTTGATGCCCCTATCGTCTGTGCGGTTTCCTCGTGCCTTAAAATCAGCCGGGGGATCTATGCGGGTAATTGTATCGCCCGCTACCGTAACAAAGGCATTAGAAGCGGCAGTCAAAGGCGCTCTAACAAGATATATAAAGGAATAATCGCTGAGCCCCTGCGCTTTCCAGGCCGCCTGCTCGTGGTCGAACTTTTCGCGCGCCGCGCTCAAAATATCTTCTGCGCTTTGGGAAGTAGCAACTTTTGCCTCCGAAGATCCAGAGGGCTGCTCGTTGGGTATACTGCAAGCCGTTATCGAAAAAGCGACTGCCAAGAAAAGAGAAAACTGAACAAAGTTTGCCATTGTAGTCATGATCTTGCCTCCTAGTACTTGTTGGGTGTGATATTTGTAAGATTATTATAACATACCACACTATTGCGCCATTGTCAAGTGAAAAACACAAAATTGTAAATGACTTGTGATAATTTCACCCCCAAGAATAACGGGGGAATATTTCACCCCCCCTGGATAAAATAGGAGGCATGAAGTATATCATGAGCAATAAGGAAATGGGACGGCTTACGGCGATCAAAGGGGCCAT
>BNVD01000016.1 GCA_025997835.1 Spirochaetia bacterium | reverse complement strand
GGGTATTTCAAATCAAATTGAAAGCACGGGACAATGCGGATAATCTTGCCGAGCGGGTACTTTACGCCCGCATTGACCGGAACGCGCCGGTAATTACCATCCCGTCGGGGATAACCGGCGCTGCGGCGGTGACTGCGCAGGCGGCGGATAATTTTAGCGGTGTGGATGCCGCTTCCTGGGAATGGCGGGAAATAACCGGTGGTTCCGCCGGGTCCTGGCATACCGGCAGCACTGCGGCTCTTTCCGGGGGAAAGGACCGGAAGGTCAGCTTCAGGGTTAAGGACCGCACAGGAAATCTGTCGGAAAAAACCGGTGAGATCACAGTTGATCTGCAGCCCCCTTCGGCAAGCGCGGCGGTACCACGCTATGCGGCGGACGGTAAGCTTACGATTACGGTTGAAGCCCAGGATGAAACCACGGCGGTAAAAAAAGCCTGGTACCGGATCGATAACGGAAGCAACAGTGAAATTGCCGGATGGCCGGTTAGCTCCACCGTGATACCGGTAGAAAGCTATGCGGAAGGTCTGCATCAGTTACGGATTGTCGCGGAGGACCGCGTTGGGCATAGCGGTCAAAGCGGGGAATATCCCTTTGTTATCGACCGGACCGCGCCGGTAATCGAAAATACAGAAATACGGGCTCAATTTGAACCGGAAAGAATCTTGAGCGATCAGGATTTCTCCGCCGGTAATGATATGATCGTTGCAGTCAACGCAGCGGACCGGTACTACGATAATGGGACGGCTTATACCGGGGAAGTTAGCGCTTGGTATTGGGACATCAGGCGGGACAGGGACAGCGCCCCGCAGTTTTCCGACGGCCGTAAATCAACCGTGCCTGAATTTAACGTAGCGGGGTTTGAAGAGGGGCACAGTTATATATACTTCCAGGCGGAGGACGCCGGGGGAAACCGCAGCGAAACCGTGCGGCGTATTGTTTCTGTTGATACGGCCATTCCCGGCTCTCCTGAAATCAAAAGTACTACCCACCTGGAGGCAAGGCTTGCTGAACAGGCAAGCCCCCTGTCCACGGCAGAATTTGTATTCGGGCCGGCCTTTAATGTTATTTCGGGGATACGGCAATACCAGTGGCGGCTTGAAAAACTGACGGTCTTCAATACCGTTGAAGGAACTTCCGAAATCATAAGGCAGGGAACCGTGGATAATCCCGGCGTTGGGGGGAGCAGTAAATTATCACTTTCCCTTGATGACAACGGCGAACACGAATTCTACCGTCTTTTCGTGAAATGCGTCAGCGGAAACGGGTTGTCAAGCGGCGATACGGCGTATCAATTCAGGGTGGACTCCGCCGCGCCAAACGAAGTACGGGTGTTGGCAAGTCCGCAAATCAACGAAGGAGACTGGTACAACGAACGCTATGCCCTTGTCTTATGGAATAAACCGGCGGACATGACCGGTGTTGCGGAATACCGGTACCATATTACCGCAGATGAATGGGTTCCGCCAAACGAGACAGATTTACCGCAATACGATCTTGGCCTCTGGCGCAGGACAAGCGATACGGAACTACAGGTCGATCTTAAGTCAATGCTCAACGGCAGGACCTCCGGGACAATCAAGATCGGTGTCTGCGCCATTGATTACGCGGGAAACCGCAAGCTGGGGACAACGGTAATACACAGTGATTTTGCTGCGCCGGTATTTGACCTGAATTCAGAACCGGTTCAACTTGCCGACACCAATACTGCGCAGGGAAAGGCTAAACAGATTTACTGGGGAAAGATTCTGGACGGCGAATCGGGGCTTGATCATATCAGCCTGATTATAACCGAAGATACCCGGTCCCGTTCTGTTATATTACCGGCGGAAACTGAAGCCTTTAGCCTTGATTTGTTTGATGATGACGCCGTTTATGTTGTTCAGATACAGGGGTACGACCGGGCGGGGAATTACGCTGAAAAATATGCACTCGTTGCTGCCGGCAGCCGGACCGTTCCGGATCATTTTGCCCTGCCCTATCGTGAAAAAATTAACGGGTTTGAACTGTCGGGGAAACGGATTATCGGTTCCGGGCCTGAGCATTTCGAGGACCTCTGTCTTGATATAAGCGAAACGGTACATATCAACGAGATTAACAGTGATGAAACACGGAACCGGATCAAAAGCATTCCGCTTGGGGATATTACGATCAATGGGAACCGCCCTCTAACCGGACAAAGCCGGGCCGGGAGGTTTGAAGCCCTTGCGGACGGTTTTAGAATTGAAGGGAGCCGTATCGTCTTTGACCGGGAAACCGGGGCGGCCCTTGCCGATGGCCGATATACCAGGCCGGTTATTATTCAGGGTGTGGGACAGAACCGCACGGTTACTGTTGGAACAACCGGTTTGGGGCTTCCGCCGCTTGCCCGGTTCTCAAGCGAAACCGGCAGTATCGGAAGCAGGGCGAAAATTGAAAGCATCAGTACCGGCGATTCCGGCGCCGGTATTCCCGGTTTCCCCCTGACAGAGACGGAACATTTGAGGATACAGGCGGGAAAAGAGTGGTTCGGCGGAGCTGGAATATCCGTGAACACGGAACAGCTTGAGCGTCACGGGATTTCCCTGATCAATAAAAAAACTTCAAGCCGGGAACTTAAAATAACGGATGCCAGGGCTGATGCGGATAGCAAAAATATCAGGGGTACGATTACTGTTGAAAACGATACACCCGTATCGCTTGATATTCGGGGGACCGTGTATGACGTAAAAGCGGCGGGTGTACGGGGGCATTATATCGACATCTATGAAGCGGTTTTGAACCTGCCTGCAGGGTATGAACCGCAGGATATGACACTGCGGAATTTTACCATCGACGGACAAAACGGCCTGGTGTATAACGGTCCTGATTTTTCGGCAGGAACGGTGTCGGGGCGGAGTCCAAATGGCGGCGGTTTTGAATCTACATCGGTGGAATTCGGCCTGGACGGAAAGCTCTATGCTTCGGGAACCATTGTGTCGGGAATTTACGGGACCATTCAGACCGAAGGCTTTGTTCTGACCAATCAGGGTTTGGATTGGGAACAGGGCGGGCGGGTCCTGGGATTTACCGCGCAGATTCACGGCTTCCCGGTAATCGCACTGTCGGCCCGGTTTACCGGCGCGGGAATATTTATCACCGAAGGAGAGATTGTTCTTCACGGCGGCCGCCGCCGCTTTATCAATCTGGGGTTAACGAATCTCAACAGGGATGATGTTTATGCGGAAGGAACCATAACGGATCACTATTACACCGCAAGTCCCTACGGTAATCCGCTTCCGGTAAAAGGGGGAACCATCGGTGAAGCCGGGGTATACGGAACCGTGGCGGTACCCACCGGCCTCGTGGTCCGCGATCTGACGGAGGCATCCTGGGAATTCTCACCCGTTCAATTTGATCCTCTGGGCGGCATGAACGGAACCTTGCCGGGTACACAGAACATCATCGCAGGCGGTTTTGCGTTTACTGCCGGCGAAATAGCGTTCTATGGAACCCATATCAAAATTGGAAAGTTGAAATCAGACACTATTCCCGGTATGGAACCGGGAATCCTGAACTTTACGGAACTGTGTTTTAACGAAACAGAAATACTCACCGCCGCCGTATCGGTTGAGTCCCCACGGTTTACGATAGATGGATGGAACACGGTATGGCAGAAACTTGCGCTGGATAACCGGGGGCTCAGCGGTACGGGTGGTTTACTGCTCCCGGAAGCCTTGGGTGGTTTTACTGTCGAACTTGTTGACAGTCTTATTCGCGGAGACGGGATCTTTGAAAGCGGAAAGGCGGGGGAGCTTTTTAATACCGCGTCTCTTAAGGGAATACCGGTACGGCTTCCCGATGCAAAACTGGAACGCATAGACTCAGGGTATGTTTTATCCTGCGATGTTCCGGCGCTTTCGCTCCCCGCTGCCGATATTGCGGCTGCAACCGGTGCGGATCTAATCAGCTTTGGCAAAACCCAATTTGATGCTCTGGGCGCGGTTATACTCGGAGAGCCGGGAGCCGGGAGGGTCCGGTTTACTTCAGCAAACGGATACCTGGTTGACAGTACCGCTGCGCTTATTGGAAATGACGGAATATGGCTTACCGGTTCTTTGGGCGCGGACTGGTGGGGAAGCGACAGTAAAGTACCGATTGACGGCAAAGGCATCAAACTGATTCCCGGTTTTGCCGTAACCGGGGAGACCGGGGAAAGCCCCGTATCATACCGCTATGGAAACTGGACTATTTTGGCAAAGGGAATAACCTTTGGCTTTAATCAGCTTAAGGCCGCAGCAAATACGCTCCAGTACCGGGGAACAGAAATTGATTTGGGGGCGTTGCACTATGGCCGGGACGGCTTTTTGTCCCATATTGCCCGGTATGTACAAAACATCGAAATCCCTATCCTTAACGGCGGTGTTGTTCAATTAACCGAGACCCGCTTTGGTCCCGATGGGTTTGAGGGGAGTGTTCTTGTCACCCTGCCCAGGCCTTTTAACGAGCATACGGTGTACTTTGAAAAAATCGGTTTGTATGCGGATGGTAGATTCATAATAGAAGGCGAAATCGAACACTATCAGTGTGCGGTCGGCGGTTTTGAATTTGCCCTTGAGGGACTGAGCTTTGACAACAATGGTGTGTACATCAGGCAGGCAGAGCTAACCCTATCGGAGGCGATGGAAAAGGCAAGACTCCAATTAAAGGGACTTAGACTTTCGAACAACAGCCTTACTCTGGAAAGTTCTTTCCTTACCCCGGTTAAAATCTGGGGAATGGTATTCTCGCTGGACGATTTTTCCATCAAGAATGAAATCGTATCGTTATCCGGCGCGGTCAATCTTCCCGAAACTATGCCCGGCGTACTTTCGGGGCGCAGGGTTAGTATCCGCGATTTTACGGCGGGTCTTAACGGCGAAATCAAATCCCTTGATGTGCGGCTGGAAGATGAGTTTACCATTCCCTTCCTTGATGCATGGGCGTTATCTCTGAATAACCTTGCGGTGCGTTATACCGATGGGCAGCCCTGGGTCTTGCTGAACAATGCATCCCTCTGTTTCCCTTCGGGGTATCTGGTGAATGATGTAATTATCGATCAGGTCCGGTTTAACCCCCGGAGCGGAGAATTTGACTTTGAGTCGATTACGGCCAATACAAACATAAAACTGAACTTTAACGGCCTTGAGTTTGGGTTAAACCGCTTGTGGCTGAACGGGGAATACACCTTCGGTTTTGAAGGGTCCGTCAGGTTTCCTGCCGAAGGGATGCCCGGATTTATTGCGGGAAAAACCATAGACATTGAAACCTTTGAAATCAGAAAGGACGGAAGCCTTGGCAGCGTAGCGGTCAAGATGACGGATCTTAACGGAGAAATACTGCCGGGATCAAGGGGGATCCTTTTACGAAACGGTTCAATAGCGCTCCACAAACAGGGCGGATCATCACTACAGGTGTCGGTTGGCGGAGACGTTGTCATGACTTCAAATATGCCCGGCTCTCTTGCGGGCAGCTCCCTGAAAATCGACAGCTTTACTATCGATCCGGCGGCTCCCGCCATTACCCAATTCAAAGCGGGGGCTTTCATTCCATCCCTGGATATATATGGAAATAAGTTTTCCCAGGTTAAGATCGATCTGGAGTGGGACGGTGCAATTCAGAACGGACAGTTGAGTTTGGCCGGTAACATAATACTGCCGGCAAGTTTTCCCGCGTATCTGGCAGGGCAGGTTACGGAGCTTAAGGATTTTACGATTGGGTTTGACGGCACCATCAAGTCATTCAGCGCGGCCTTTGCCACTTCCCCCGGAGTTGTTTTTGACGTGCTGGGGATGATACAGGCATCTGATGTGGCAATCGCCATTTCGGCACAGAACGATAATTTTGAATTCGATTTGGCGGGAACTATCATCCTGCCGGAACAGAAATTCCCCGAAGGAATAGGAGGCCTGCGGACCGCAGGGGCGATGAAACTCGATGCCCAGAAGGGAATACGGACGTTGTCTGTAGAAATGGATATGCCCAACGGGAAACTGCTGGGAACTCTGGGTATGCAGGGGGTACATATCAGTATCAATAAAGCAGAAGGCGCGTCTGCGGTCATTTCCCTGTTGGGGGATCTCGCCCTGCCGGATAGTTTTCCTGTTGGACTGCGGGGCGTTGTGGTGCATATCAGAAAATTCACCATCAATACCGCAGGGGATATTACCGAGCTTGATATTGGTGCGGCGGGAATTGGCGCCACTATTTTTAATGCCGCAGAATTGAAAAACGGCGCTGTTGAATTCAAAAAGGGTGGGAAGAATGAATTTCTGATAGACATTGCGGGGACGGTAAAACTCGTCTCTGAGGGCCTTCCTGCCGGTTTATCGGGAGCAGAGTTGCGGATTGATAAACTGGAATTGTCTACCCGCACAGGAATACGATCTTTTGAGGCAGGGCTTGGCGCAAATATCTCATTTACTATTCTTGGCGGTATCAAGATCGGACTCAATTCCCTGACGCTGAGCGAAAGCGGCATGACCGTAAACGCCAATACAACCCTGCCGTCAAGTTATCCGCCGGGGCTTGCAAATACCCGCATCGATCTTACGGTCCTTAAACTTGGGTGGAACGGCAAGGTTCTTGATATTCAGGGCGGCCTTGGGCATTTTGATATTGAGATTGCGGGATTTTCAGCCAAAATTGATCGCCTGTATTTTGAGCGGGACGCACAGAATCAATACTGGACAACCCTTGAGTCTTGCCGTATCAGGCTTCCCAACCTTCCCGGCGCATTGGGCGGCAAAGAGCTGGCACTTAAAAACGCCCGGTTTAACCCCGATACCGGCAAATTTATGGGCGATATTGAAATTCCAAAGCTGGAAGTTGATATTGCCGGGTTTGGTATGGCGATGTTTGCGCCAACCCTGGAATTCGTCGGCAAAGGGATTAGTTTTTCCAGTGTCAACCTTAAAACACCTGAGTTTATGAAAGGGGTTGAACTGGATATTAAAGGAGTAAAAATTTCTGCGGTAAAGGGCCTTGAGCTTAACGGTGTAGGATTCAAGCTGCCGGAATTTAAAGTCGGCGGATTGTCTTTCGGTAATATCGCTGCCGAGTTTGCTGTCAGCGGTTCAGACTTTATGATCAGCGGTCAGGGTTCGGTAGTGCTCCCGGGCGCGGGTTCGATTGACGCGAAGCTCGCCTTTGCCCGCCGTTCAGAGGTCTATCCCATTGGACTTAAACAGGCGGAGTTTACCTATATTCTTGCTGCAGGAGGCATACCGCTCGGCCCTTCGGGATTATTTATCAACGGAATTACCGGGGGCATTACGTATGGTCCGCCTGTCGAAGTACCGTACAAAGTAAGGGGGATGTTTGAACCCAAGGGTCCCAGAGTAAAGATTGGAATATATGCCGGGGATGCCTACGGCGGCAGCCTGCTTGAGATGGGCGCCGTTACATGGATCGATATTAATAACGCAAGTTGGGCTTTTGACGGACCCGCCGCAATATTGAAGGGTTCCCTGAACCTCAACACCAGTATTACTGCCGCAATGAGCGGTAACGGTTTCTACGCCGGTGCATATATAGAAGTTGCCTTTGTCCGGGGAGGCGTTGATATGTACATCTTTGACAAAGCAGGAAAATGCATTTTCTCCGGCGCAGGATATGTCCAGTTTGGCATGGCCAGAGGCCGCATTGTGGATAAAAAAGTCCTGTTTGTACGTGTACGTATTCCTACACGCGATATCTGGCTTCCGTCGATCAATGCCGAATTTGGAAAATTTACCAATGGGAAAAACGGATTTAAGGGTTCGGTTGATCTGCCGGTACTCGGCGAAGTGGGAGTCTTTGTTGCACCCGGCGCCTTTGATATTGGCAGTGTATCAAAGTACACGATTGAAAAACCAACCTGGGCGGCCCCAAGCCTCAGAAGTTCTGTGCGGCACTCGGCGGCCAATCCGGGGATCGTTTCCAGTGATACCGCCGATCGCGCTGGTGTCAATACAGTGACCTATACGGTCAATGTTCACGATGAAGGCCTGGCGCGGGCCGTGTTCCTCCTTGCCTATACCGAGGGCGATCCGGTACTTACTGCGGTTTCTCCTTCGGGTATTGAATATCATGAAGGGGATGAAAAGACAGAAACAGTGTTTATGGAAAATGTTCTTGCCCTTATTGTGCATGAGCCGGAAGACGGCGTATGGGAAGTACGGGTAGCCGATGTTGAGGAGGAGACCTATGAATTGATGGTGCTGGGAAGCGCAGGGGTTCCTGAATTAACCGTCACGGAACCATCCGTTGAAACAGAACTGGTAACCGAAGGATTTACGGTCACGGGAACAGCCGATCCCGGCTATAGCCAAATTGTGGTTAAGGCCCGTGAGCAACCAGGCAAACCGGGGCTGGAGCTGGGAATCTTCCCGATAGACCGGAACGGCAGTTTTGCGGCTTTTGTACCGGTTGACGATATTGCCGATGGGGAGTATTTCATTTCGGTTGAACTTGTCACAGAGAGTGCGGACCTTGGGGCTGCGGTTGCGTACGCACCCGGAAAAATCCGCCTTGACCGGAGCGGACTCCCGCTACTGGAGTGCGAACCGGTGCGCGGCGCCGAGACAGATCCGGGAACAGTAACGCTGCACTGGGTGAATAACAACGGCCGCCGCGCCGCAGGATATATGGTCAGGGTTTTGAATATGGAAACCGGTATTGAAGACACTATTTCTACCGGTAATATTACGTCCCTGAATCTGCCGGGATTCGCGGATGGGGACAAGGTATCCGTCCGTATTGCGGCGCTTGACGTGAATGGCCGCGAAAGCGCCTGGTCAAATCCGGTGACAATTGCCATTGGGGGCGAAAGGCCGGCGATTAACCGGCCGTCGGTAACCAATGCCCTGATAAGCGCAGAGGGGGTTCCCGGCGGATTTATCGAAGGGAAGGTCACCGTAACCGTCAACGAGTATCAGGACTCGTATGAATCATCGGGGTATATTCTGGCGCGTCAGAAGAAAGGAGAAAACGCAGAAAATGTGCGCCTTTATTTTGAAGGGCCGGTACATACGGACCGCTTGTCCCCGGAAAATAAAACAATCGAGATTCCCTGGTATATGGGAATTTCCGGTTCCATGAGTCCCGGAACCTATCGTTATAACTGTGAAGCGGTCAACGAAGCCAACGGTTCATTGTCCGCGCCCTTTACCATTGAACTAACGGTGCGGTGGGCCCGGCCCGAAATAACGGCGGTTGAACCACAGGAAATCGACGGAAGGGAGGAGCACGTTCTTGAAGTTTACGGAAACGGTTTTATGCCCGGCACACGGGTACTGTTCCGGGGGAACGAGCTTGCGGTAACGGATCTCACTAACAGCAGTTTGAGGGTGGTACTTCCGAAACAGGAGAAGCCGGGGGATGATGCACTAACGGTTGCCGGCCCGGATGGCAGTTCCGCATCCTGGTCCATAACCGTAACACTGCCCGATTGGTACGCTGAAGTTTATACCCGGACAGCCGCTACGGTTCCCGGCGGCAATGCGGATTACCGGATTGGCATAAAGGGCATTAACGGATTTGACGGGAGCGCCTCCTTTACGGTGACGGAGAAACAGGAGGGAATAACGGTCGCCATTCCCGCTATTCAGGTAAATCATGACGGCCTTATCCGTATCACTGTTGACCGTAATGCTGTTTATGGAACATATAAAACCATTATCAGCGGCGGCGAAGGAAAGAACGTTGAACTTGTAACGGTGGTGAGCGAAGAAACGCCTTCCCCCCATTTAACCGCCCTGTCCCCCGCATCGCTCTTTACCGGAACCGAAGTTCATGTGTATGGGTACGGCCTGGGGGATGACAACGGAAAGCGTCTGTTCCTTAACCTGCTCCCTGTGGAAACAACATCATGGACGGACAGTGAGATTGTATTTACTGTTCCCGATGATGCTGCAAGCGGAAGCATCCGGGTTATTACCGCCAACGGAACCGGCAACACTGAAAGCAACGCCCTTCCCTTGGTGATTAAAACACGGGGTTTTTCTCTGCGGCCCGAAACATCCAGGGTTGAGTTAAGTGCCGGGGAAAGGCGGAGTATTGGACTGGCCCTCACAGGATATGCCGACACGGTGAAGCTCTCGATTGTAGAAAATGAAAGCGGCTCTCCGGTGCAGGCGGTCCTGACGCGGGATTCGGCAAGTCCCAATGCCATTATCGCTCTTGATATCAGTGTTGCTGAAACCGGCAGTGTAAACGGAACATGGAAGATACGGATACGGGGAACGAGCAGAAATTATGAAGCGGGTACGGAAATCACCGTAACTATCGTTGGCGCGCCTGAGATAGAAACCCGGACACTGCCCGACGGTCTTGCGGAAGCAGCATATTACGCGAAACTGGTCAGCAGAAATACTGCGGTTCCTGAGTATCGTCTTGTTCAGGGCGAATTACCCGCCGGGCTTGAACTTACCCGGCAGGGTGAAATTCGCGGACGCCCCCGGCATACCGGGCGGTATCAGGCGGAGATAGAAGTCCGGGACAGCGCCGGAAGAATCGGCAGTAAAACATTTACCATCACGGTACGGGAAGAAGTCTGGGGGCAGGCCGGGAAGGACGGCGGACACAGCCGGGCGGTACATACGGAACTGCCGGCAGGAAACGAGCCGCTCTTTACCGTAACGGTTCCGGGACAGACAGAACAACTGTTGGCGGCAGAAGAAAAAATCATTCTGGTTTCCGCCGAGGGTATTACGGTTATCCGTGCCGCCGACGGACGGACACTCTGGTCGAGTCACGGCGTCTATCGGGAGGCGATGTATGCCGGGGGTAAACTATACGCCCTCACTGCCGGGGGGATGCTTGAAACCCGTGATTTGGACAACGGCAGCCTCCTCTGGAGCCGGGACGGGATACAGTCATTCAGCAGCGATGGTACGGTTGTTCTTGCGGAAACCGGCGCCGCCCAACTGGTAATAGAAGCGGCGCAGGGGACCCTGCGGGAATGGACGGTTAAAACACATAACGGTACAAATGCTGTTATATGGATGAACAGTACCGCATACAAAATCGACGGAAACCAGATTATTCCGGTGTACGGACATGGTGCTTCCTTTGAAGCGGGCAGCCCGGTTCTTGCCGCCGCGGCGGACGCACAGGGCATGGTCCTGGCAGCCGAAGAAGGCCTGATTCTGCTGGACCGGAATTTCCGTACAGAAGCCATAGTAAAGAAGACGTACAGCGGCCATATCGAACTGGCATTAACAGGTGAAACAGTACTGGTGTCTGAATACGGCGACGATCTGCGGTCCGGGGTATATGAGTACCGGCGGGAAAATCTCGAATTGATTCATACCTGGATTGGCGCCTCTGAGCGCGGTCCCGTGTCCGGTATCGCCGCAGGGAATAATACGGTATTCATCCCCGGCAAAGACGGGTTTGCCCTGTGGAACCGGTTTTCCGGGGAACTCGTCTGGAAAGAAACGAAACCATACCGGGCCTTCGCGCTCTACCGCGAAAAAATTTATGCTGCGGATACCGAAGGGCATATCACCGCCTTTGGAGGTTCTTCAAACCTGAACGGCCCCGATGTGGCGATTAAGGTGAATCCTGCGGAGCCTGACGGAGCAAACGGCTGGTATGTTACCGCCCCGGTGATGCACGTCACCAGTGATGACCGGGAAACCTGGGTGGCGGAAACCAGAGTATGGGTTAATGAAATGGAAACAGGAGCTTCCGTAGAACTGCCGGACAGTGGAACAGCAATGCTGCTGGATGATGGTGAACATCAAATCATCGCCTATGCGGTTGACAGCCGGGGATTACGGAGCCCCCAGGTGAGGCTTGCGGTGAAGGTTGATACGGAACTGCCCAAGAGCGAGTTTTCCCTTTCGGAGGAGGTAGCGGAGAACGAATGGTATACCGCACCGGTTTCGGTAAGCCTTGAAGCCTGGGATACCGTATCGGGGATTGACCGGATATGGACATCACGGGGGACCTATACGGAACCGGTTATATTCAGCCGGCAGGGAATCGTCAATTTTTCCTGGTACGCCATTGACCGTGCGGGGAACCGGGAACGGCTGCACCAGCATGAGATTAAGCTCGACTTTGAAGCTCCGTATGTGGAAGCGGAGGTGTCAAGCGACCGGGGTATCGGGGAACTCAGGATCACTGCAGAGGATTCAGTGTCCGGCGTTGCGGCGATTGAGTACCGGATAAACGGCGGCGCCGTTGAATCCTATTCAACACCGTTACTGTTTGAGGATGGGCGCTATCAGATACAATACCGCGCCATAGATAAGGCGGGTAACCGCGGGGAATGGCAGAACACTGAACTGTTGGTAAATCCTGTGTTGGCCGGGGCATCCCTGATCGATTCTGCTTCACTAAACGGAATGGAACGGTCCGCAGCACCCAATGCCCGGAACGGTATGCCCCTGGTACGGAACGCCGGAACAATGACACAGGACAAGTCAAATCCGGCTGCCCTGATGAATCTGCCGTCGTATAGTTTGGGCGGGGACTACATCCTCTGGGAACCGGAAGATATGACGCAGGGTGAAACCGGGACGATCCGTTTCCGGGTAACTAAAGACGCGGCAGTATATCTGTTTAGATCGGATGATGCGGACCTGCAAACCTGGGGCTTTGTTGAAGGAAAGGCGGCCATAAACCGTGAATGGTACCCCGGCGGAACCAGGGTCTATATGAAGCGGTTTAGCGCCGGAAGCTGGGTTGAAATTCCGGGAACCGGAAACGGTTTACCGCCGCCGTTTATCACCGCGCAGGAAACAGGAAGTCTGTTCGCGGATATCAAGATCCGGCTCGACGAGCGCGAATCGTATGGCTCCCCGGCACTGCCTGTAGGCCTGACGCCGCTTACCGGTTCCGGCGAATATGAGGCGGGTACGGCCATCATCCTGGACTGTGATGTGAGCCCCTGGCAATACAGCCGGCGGCTGCCCCTGCGAAAACAGTGGCTGGTAAACACCGAAGCGGGGTGGATACCCCTGGACGGGAACCGGTACACCCTGCCGGAATTCCCGGCAAATGCCCTTGAGGGTGAATATCTGCGGTTCAGGCTTGAACTGTACACCCCGGACGGACACACAGAGTACCGGACGGAAAAAACGATACGGGTTATCGCAAAACAACCGGAGGAGGCATAACGATGACAGTAAAACTATCGATACAAACACTGCTGCGAAAAATGATGTGCATACAGGCACATACCGCAGTACGGATGCTGGCGCTTGGCATCCTCGGCATCCAGATGATGACCGGGCTCTGGGCCGGCGGAAACCGGGAGGCCGGGGAAAGCAGCAGCGCTTCCTCAGGCGCACCGCAGGTCTTGGGATCATACCGGATCGAAGCGGCGGCTCCCGAACGGGGGGAGCTGTATCTGCAGCTCCTTTTTGACGGGGGAAAGTACTATCTGCAAACCGAAGGATACACAAAGTACATCCTTGGCTGTTATGATGAGCGGAACAACTGGTATGTATGGAACCAGTCTGCGTCTCAATGGACTGCTGCAGACAGTACCACCCTCACGGTACTTACGGAGATTAAATCCGCCGCCGGAGAAACAAAACCCGCAGTAAAAAACCTTATGCCGGGAAAGGCGGTGCAGAGCGCCGCCTATGAGACGGGCCTTGAAGTCCGCTCCTTCAGGCGGGAAGCCGCCCCGGCGGAACCATCCGGTTTGGCGGCTTTTAACGGGCGGCGCGCCGGGGCGCCCCTGCCCGATGGCGGAAGCTTCGCCGGAAGCGCCGCCGCACAGATGAACATGGTTCTGGGTCTGTACAAAAACTCTGGCGGCAAAGGCGACGTTATTGTGTTCAGCCGTCCCGCAGGCTGGTTCGCAGGAGAAGCGGAACTGTTCACCGGTACCCAGGCACTGCGGGGAAAGCCCTATACCGACAAGGCCCTCAGTCTGCTCCATGAATACTTCAAAGCACAGGGGGCGGGAAATGCGTTTAAAGACTGTGCGCAGCAATACTACCCCGGTGTTGATTTAAATGCTCTGTCTTCTGTACAGGCCGAAGAAAAACAGGACGCACTGGCCCGGTTCGCCGCCACCCTGGCGGGCAGTATAAAGCAGGGGTTTGAACAGCGGGTGAACGGTAAAACCGTATTTGGCGGGACTCAGGCCGCCGGCAGCGGCAGTACACTCTACGGCGATACGCGGAACATCTATATCGATGCCTATCTGCTTTTCTGTTTTACCCAAAACCGGCCGGTCTTTACCGGGATAATCAACACGGAAGATGATGTGCCCTTTGAGCCGGAACGGTTCAGACAGATCTCCTCCGCCGAAAGCATCACCCTTGCCCGGAATGCCATGCGGTATTTTACCTGGGGCGTGGAGTATACGGTCCCGCAAACCGGAGACTGGCATTATGCGGGTGGAGATTTCTTTCAGTCCATAATAGGCAATTACAACAAGACGGCCAAAACCTGGGATAGTCCCTGGCTTGACAATACGGATGCCCAATACCGGGAACACAATTACAGGCAGGAGGGAATCGTAACCCTCAAGACTCTGCCCAAGCCTGCAGGATATTCCGGCAGTATTACTGCCGTCATGTCTCAAGCCATTACGTTCAATGATATAAAACCCTGGCCCGGCCTCTCCTTTGACACCCCGTTTGCCGGCGGCAAAAGCGGGTATCCCCTGCCATACACCAAAGGCGGCAGCGACAGTCCTCAGGTCTTTGCCCGGAAGATGTCGGACCATGCCCAGAGGCATCTTGAGAGTATCCCAAGGGATGGGCCCGACCGGGTTACTACCAGGTTGATTACCGGCCTTCCCGGAGGAGCCGGTGTTGACAGTATTGGTATTCTGAGCGGCAGTATATCGATGATGGCGGAACTGGCCGGGGCGATATACGACCGGAACGGACAGAACCCCACAGAAAACAGCGAAACCCGCCGTTTAAGACCGGAAGACCTGGAACGGATTTCGGTGGTTGTCCCGGACCTTTCACTGGCCCGGCCCGGTGATATGGCGGTGCGCTTTCGGGAAGAAGGGCGTAATGTCTGGACCGCAGATATTGGCATCGTTGCCGGATTCAGAAACGGAGGTGCATGGCCTCCGGTTTACGGCGGCGATCAACGCCAATATATGAAGGATATTCTACTGATTACTTCTCTGGAAGAACAGGGGCAGGTACGGCTGGTGAGCTGGGATTCTGATTCCGAATCATCCAACAGTTTTACTGCTGAACCGGGCGGCTTCCACTTAAGGCGGCTTATCTGTCTTGGTGAAGAAACCGCCGCCGAAGACAGGATCAATGCCGGTCTGCGGGACCTGCTTAATCCCCTGCCTGCAAAAATGGAAGCCCGCATCCTCGGCATGGAAGAACAGGACCGGCGTGCGGGGGAAAACATCCGTGAACGGTGGATACCGAATACCGGTGAGTATCTGGTCTTGCGTGATATACGGATAGGGATTGAAAATTCGGCAGGGATAGTGTTGAACACCCCGGATGATCCGGGAATGGAAGTGTTTATATCCGGTGCGGATGACCGGAGCTATGACCCCAAATGGGGAGCCGCCTCTTACGGCAATATTTATAACAACAGCGGCGGCAGTAAATTTGAAGTTGCCCTCATATCGGATTCGAAAACCGAAGTGTATCCTCTGGGTGTTCTCGAAAGCGACAACGCCGGGCGGTACAGAATGACCTATCCGCAAAGTGTACTCTATACTTCAACAGGAGTAAACAAACACTTAAGTAGGGATGAATTCACACAAAACCGGCTGTGGATAAACGCCGAAGGAAAACTCGTGGGCCGGTACGGCGGTAACGGAAAGGTGTTCTACCCCGGCATCCGTCCCCTAAGTCCCAACGACGCAAAACCCGGTGACGACCTGATCCTGGAATTTGCCCTCCGCGAAAAAGGCGCCGCCGACCCCTGCCGGTTTGAACTGGATGGCGCCGTAAGGGAAGCGCGGTTCCTCACCGCCAGAGATGACTATATCGCGGTATACGACAAGAAACTCCTCTGGCGGGCAAACCTGTATATCGATGAAGGGGCTGGGGACTGGAACGATGTCCACCCCTGGAAGGCCCCTGCCGCCGCAGGCACGTCAGGCCCTGCGTGGTGGGATTCACGCTGGGGATTGAACGACTGGAATCAGGGTAAACCGGGAACCGCGTCAGGCGGACAGGTAACGGAAATAGCGCCCTGGACACGGTGGAGCGATAACGCCACTATTACTACCGCCGCCGCCTACGGCTGGGGCAGCTGGGACTCGGTGTTTGGCTTTAACGAAGAACTAAAAGCCCAGCAGCAGTTAATCGGCACAGCCCGCACGCCGAAACAGGAACACTATCAGTCGGCTGATTTCGAGCGCCTGCTCTGGAGCCGCGATTCCGCCGCACCGGGGCGCGACTGGAAAAATTACGTCTTCCCCGCAAAAAAACCGGTGAATAATCTGCTGCAATACGGCAGGCTAAGCGCGGCGGAACTTTCGGCGGCAGAACAGCATCGCTATTTTGTAAACGGGTCCGCCGTTTCCGTGCCGGGCCTCAGCACCTATTGGGAGATGCAGAACCCTTCCCGGTACGAATACAACCAGGTTGCGAGAACCTCAGGCCTGGACTGTTCCGGTCTTGCCCACCGTTCCGCGCTCTACGACGGCAGCCCTTACTACGTTGCCAAAAACAGCGCCTCCAAATACGGCACCACCACTTTCGGCGACGACGAAAGAGCCGCCCTCCTCATCCGGGGTAAGGGCTGGCAGCTTGAGGACCGCACCGACGAAGCGGCCCGTAACAAAGACCGGGACCTGATTTCCCATGCCGTGCCGGGAGATTTATTCGTCCGCAGCGGCGTCCATGTGGTGATCATTCATAATCTGGAACCGGCCGCCGGTACCGCGCAAATCACCGCCTACGGTCAGGTGAAGATCATCCATTCAACACAGGGAAGCAACGCCGCTCCGACATGGATGGTTCAGCGTGATACCTGGAGCGATCTGGGCAATACTGATAAAACAAACTATAAATTAATGAGGTACAAATGATGAAGAACTTTTTTTGGTGTATCATGCTCTGCTGCTGCGTCTTCTTTCCGCTGTTCGGCCAAAATGGCGGCGGAATAGAGAAACTGGCGCGTATCGACGGTTTTACCCGCTCTCCCGGAAGAGCCGGCGCCCCAGACGGCCCGAATCTGCTTGTGGTAGACGAAGCCGCACAGAAGATCGAGATACCTGGCGGAACCGGCGGCAGCAGTATTACTGCGGAATATACTGGTGTCTGGAAAATCAGAACCGGCGTATCGGCCCCCACCGACGGCGGCGCGGCGATCCGGACAGGTCCGTGGCTTATCACCGCCGTTCCTCCATGCCTCACTATCGCGGAAAACAGCGGGACAGCCTACAGTGTTACTGCGCGGCTTCCCTCAGGCGAAGCCGCCTCTGGTATCTCATTCATCCTGAAAACCGGGGAGGGGGAAAACCGCGCGGTGTTTTTTGTGAACCCCCAGGGACAGGCGGGGGCGCTTGATACCCGCGGGCGGGTGTACCGTAAACAGGAAGCCATCGCCCTGCTCCGCCGCCTTGACCCTGAAACGTTTCAGGCAAGCCGGGCTCGCGCAAACCGTCTGGGCCTGGAGCCTCAATTCCTCAACGGAGAGGCTCTGGTGTGGGGACAAACGTATTATGCCGCCGCCCCCGCCCCTGAGTACCCCCTTGGGGACGGTCAAATCCAGTACGACTTTCAGGGGAACGGGTATCAGCTCTATATCCGCCATCAAAACAACTCAACCACAGTATCACTGTGGATCATCGATCCCAACGGGAACAAATTGAAAGAGCTGGACCTGACCGCCGCTTCGGACATATTGAAAACAAACGGCCTTGACCGGGATTGCACCGCCGCCTTTTACACCGGCTTCGGAGGCAACATCTACTTTTTTGCCGCCGGGGATGAGTACACCGAACTTTTCCGTATCAGGCGGACCTGGGGCACGGCGGATCTGTACAGTCTGGCCATAAACGGCTATACCCGTGACGACTACGGCGCATGGGTACGGCAAACCCTGAACAGCATGAACACTGCGGAGTTGACCCGCCTAAAACAGTATCTCTACGCGATTCACGGCGCCGTCTTTACGGAGGCGGAAACACAGGCCTTTTTTGAAAAGCAGCTATGGTATAGCGCAAAAAGCGGCGCCGGTCCGCAGGAAATCACCCTCCCCTCTTTCAGACAGGAACTGTTGAATCTTGTCACCGGGGAGGAACATAAACGGCAGTAACTATTGCAGCAGCAGTATATCCATCTTGGCCTGCATAATCGACTGGATATACATACGGATCTTGATCCGCACATCAGGATCGATACGCTGGGTAAACAGGAAAACGTATATCTTGGCAAGCCCGTCCATGCGGGCGCCGAAAACGATAGCTTCGGTCTTGAGAATCACACTTTGCAATTTGATTTGTATATCATGGCAGAGGTAGTTTTTCTCAAGGTCCGGGTCTTCCTTAAAAGCACAGGAAAATCCCGCTGCGCTTATATCCTTGATAACCCCGTTGAGAAACCGGCCGTTGTGGGGAATGTTGATGGTGGTAAGGGACTCATTTTCCGAAGCCGCCCGGAGGTACTTCCGCCGGCCCCTGGCGTCAACCTTTTGAAGGATGGCGTATATCTGTTTAATCGATTTCAGAATGTCCGATTTGTTGATAAAGGTAAACCCGCAGGGAAGCTCCATGGAGGAGACGTATTTCTGTTCCATCGCCGGATTGTGTACCGCCGACACCACACCAATGCTGATCTCCGTCGTGGCGGGATCCCCCAACACCGTCCTGATCCAGATATCCCAGTCCTTTATGGGCAATCCTTCATCGATATTGATGAGCACCACTGAATCGCCGTATTTTTTCAACACCCGCCGTAGTTTAACCGGATCGGCAGCGTAATACACTTCATATTCCTGATGAATCAGCTCGTAGGCTATTTCATTTTTGATTATGGCTGAAGGGTTAAGAAAGAAAATTTTTTTGCCCGTCAATGCGTCCGCATTTTCATTTTCCATACATTCATGATACCCTAAATACTATGACAAGACAAGCGTTAAATGGTACTTTTCATGGATGGCTCAGGCGGGTTCGTCAAACCGCCGTGTTCTTATCACTGTTGCAAATAGTTTCAGGCTGTGCCAGGAGTTTGCCCGCGCTTCGCCCTCAATCGGAGTTTGTTCTGGGAACCCTGTGTACGGTAAATCTCTACCAGGGTGGTACTGCTGCGCCCGCTGCCCTGTACCACGAGATTTTCGCCCGGCTCCGGGAGATTGAGGCGGTCATGAGCGTCAATCTAAGCGACTCCGATGTGGAGGCCGTCAACCGTAACGCCGGAATAATGCCCGTCCCGGTCCGTTCCGATGTGCTTGCGGTGATTGAATGTGCCCTCAAGTATGCCGAATTGAGCGGCGGCGCCTTTGACCCCACCATCGGCCCATTGGTTAAGCTTTGGGGCATAGGGCAGGATGGCGCCCGGCGCCCGGCCGCGGCTGAAATTGAAGCCGCGCTGTCACTGGTAAACTGGCGGGATGTGGTGATCGATAGGGAAGCGGGCGCCGTGTTTTTGCGCAGACCGGGGATGGCCCTGGACCTCGGCGGTATTGCCAAGGGCTACGCCGCCGATGAGGCAATCCGTATCCTCAAGAACCGCCCGGCATCGAACCGTGAATCCGGTGCGATTATCGATCTGGGGGGCAACATCTTTGCCTACGGCGAAAAAGCCGGGCAGCAACCCTGGCGCATCGGAGTGCAGAACCCGCTGGAGGAACGGCGCGGTGTGTACCTCGGCGTACTGGAACTGCGGAACAAAACCGTGGTCACCTCCGGGGTCTACGAGCGGTTCCTGGAACTCGACGGCAAACGGTATCACCACATTCTGTCCACCCAAAACGGCTGC
>BNVD01000015.1 GCA_025997835.1 Spirochaetia bacterium | reverse complement strand
GCTCCTGATTTGATCCGGGAGGGGGAATTCCGCTGGGTCTGGTATATGCTTATCCCTACCAACACGGTAATCTCACACTTTTCCCCCAATACTATCGAGCAGTCCATCAGGATAACCGGCGCCCTGCCTATGGGGGATGTGTACCGTTCCTTCGCGGGGCTTAACACGGACTTTTCCTGGGAAATCGGCGGATCTTTTGCGTTCAATATCCGTCCCGCCTCCTTGCCGGCGTTAATGGCAGACCGGGGGGTGACGGATCAGCATGATTTGGAGGTCCTGGAACGCGGCAGGGCCAGGGAAATCGAAGCCTTTATACAGCATACCATGGCCCGTTACGCGGAAAGCCGGAACGAAATAGAAGATGCCCTCAAGGACTATCCCGGCGACCGGCTCCGTGCGGATATTCTTGCCGCCTATCCTGATATTGAAAACCTGTATCTGTCCATCAATACGGTCAAGTACCCCGATTTTGCCCTGTACACCGTAACCCGCCAACTGTATGAGGGGTATCTTAACCGGCAGCTGCAGTTACTGGCGGCGGATACCGCCCTTGCGGCAAGCCGGCACATTGGAACCCAGGTCCGGCTGGATGAACTCGCCCAATATGGAGAGTTATTGACCAAGTATCCGATTCTACTGCAATATCTGGGTATAGAAAACGCGCGGTAGTCTGGTTACAAAGGTAACCTTGAGTTATGCCGGTTGTTGTGATTCTAAGGAGTTATGATGGTGTTTCGAAGGGAGTTTCCCCTTTTTTTGATACTGTTTCTGCTGGGTTCTGTTTTTTCCCTGGGCGCACAGATAAATGATGATGAAGTCCCCATTGAACCGGACTGGGACGGCGTTCTGCCGGAACTCTACGCCAACGGGGATAAACTCTTTGTCATATCCGTGGGAGCGGTCTTTCCGACTATTTTTTTGGACAATAACGGGGAAAAGTATACCCACAATGTGAAAATCGGCGGTACGGGTTCCCTGGGCTTCAACTACTTCCTCGGTTCCCATCTCTATCTGGGGGCGGAAATAGGGGGGATGTTTGCGTCAACCCTGGCGGGAAATATGCTGTACATGGTTCCCATGGGGATCCGGGTGGGGTATCAATTCATTCTGAAGCGTTTTGAATTTCCCCTGTCATTGCTGGTTGGGTTTGTCCCGCAAACATACCTAAAGGAAAGTTTTGGGGGCTTGTTTATAAAACCCGAAGTTTCAGCGTTTTGGCGTTTAAACCCCGATTGGTCCTTCGGACTGAATACGGGCTGGTGGTGGGTTCCCCAATGGCCAAAAGAAGGTCATGACAAGGACCGGCACGGTAATTTTGTTGAACTAACCCTGTCCGCCCGTTACCATTTATAGGATGATACTGATGAAAAAAACACCCCTGTTCAAGCAGAGCCCCATGATCGTTGTTATAGCCACGCTCCTCATTATCGCGAGCTTTTCCCTGTATTCCTGTAAGCAGGATGCGATCTTTTATCATATCGAAAGCGGGATAAAGCTGAAGGAAGCCACCGTCAAAGGGACTCCTACCAGAATTGTTGAATTTAACCATACGCTCTATGTGGGCAGTGACGCCATTTACGAGTATGACGGGGCCGCGCACCGGTGGAACTCAACCGGCAATCCTCTGGAGGGCAAAAAAGTCCTTGGTCTGGCCGCCACAACAACCAGGTTATATGCCTTAATTGACGCGGGGACCGATTTAAGCTCCGTAGCGCTCTATAGAAAAAGCGTAGGCGCGGGATGGGAACTGATACATACCGGCGCGCTGAATGCTATGTATGGGGCGGGGGATATATTGTTTACCGGGTATGGGAATACGGTTTCCTATATCGACGATACCCAGACGGCCTTATCGTCAAGCTCCGCTCTTTCCGGTAAAGGGAACCTGCTGGGAGCGGTGAAATTTGGCGGCGACTATTTTATTTCTACCCAGAGCGGGGTATTCTACGCAAGCGCCGGTGATATTGGTGCGGGAACCGTATTCCAAATTGAGGAAACGACTACCGACGCGGCCAATCCCACAACACCGCTGGCGGGTAATTTTACCGGGCTTATCGTGATTCCTGACCCCGCAGGCGACTACCTTGTGATGATAGCCTCCAATGGTACGCTGTGTAAAATAACCGGGGCATCGCCCTATAGCCCGGTCGACACTCCGAATAAATGGGCAAAGGCCTTTGGTTTTAACGGGGCTGTTGCACTGTGGGAAGGAAAAGTCGGTGGGGCGGATGTGCGGTATCTGCTTTTAGGACGGTCGGACTATTATGGGTATCTGGAACTGGGATTGGATTTTGCGGTAGACACCCCCCTTACCCCGGGCATCACCATCGGGAATGTCGATCAGTATAACTCATCACTGGCTACTCATCCGGTTACCAGCATCCATCAGGCAATAGATGACGAAACAGAAAATGGTACAACCTATCGCCCCATTTTTGCGGTCACATCATTGGACGGGCTGTGGTCCTGCAGGTACCAGCTCTATGAAAACAAAGATTCGTGGCTTATGATATGGAACCAGGAATAACAGGTGAGCCAGTTCCAAAATGGAAGACTGAAGAAGATAAACCACAGAGAGCACGGAGGACATGGAGTTTCTCTGTGTTCGCAGACCAAAGGTCTGACGTGCTCTCTGTGGTTAAAATTCTTAATTTTGGAACTGGCGCAGGTATCCGCCTTTGAGCGATCTCTTTACCGTTGAAGGGGCCGGCTCCTCCGGTGCCTCAGATGGTCCTTTAGCCGACCGGATGCGTCCCCGGACGCTGGATGATGTGATTGGTCAGGATCATATCGTTGGTCCTGGACGGCTGTTGCGGCGGGCTATTCAGGCGGATCGGCTTTCTTCGGTTATCTTTTACGGACCCCCGGGAACGGGTAAAACGAGCCTCGCACGGGTTATCGCCAACACCACCAGAGCTTATTTTGAAAGCCTCAACGCCGTGCTGACGGGCATCAAGGACATCCGCGAAGCCATCGACCGCTCCGATGAACGACGGCGGCTCTACGGCAGGCGGACCATACTCTTTGTGGATGAGGTACACCGCTGGAACAAGGCCCAGCAGGACGCCCTCCTCCCTTGGGTGGAAAACGGTACGGTGATCCTCATCGGGGCCACCACGGAAAATCCCTTTTTTGAAGTAAACCGGGCTTTGGTAAGCCGGAGCCGTATCTTTCAGCTCAAGCCCCTGTCCGCCGAAAGCCTCCGGGAGACTGCCCTTCGGGCCCTCGCCAATACGGAACGGGGCTACGGTAAATGGCGGGTGATCTTTGAGAACGGTGCCCTTGAACACCTGGTGGAGGTGGCCGGCGGAGACGCCCGGAGCCTCCTTAACGCACTCGAACTGGCGATAGAAACGTCGGAGCCTGCAGGCTCCGTAGAGCCGGTAGGCTCTGTAGAACCGGCAGGCTCCCCGTCATGGCCGCCGCCTCCCGGAGCGGAAATAAAGGTGTCCTTTGAGGCGGCGGAGGAAAGCATACAGCGGCGGGCTGTCCTGTACGACCGGGACGGGGATTATCACTTTGATACGATCAGCGCCTTTATCAAGAGTGTCCGGGGGAGCGATCCCGATGGGGCGCTGTACTGGCTCGCAAAGATGGTCCGTGCCGGGGAGGACCCTTCGTTCATTTTCAGACGTATGATCATTCTGGCAAGCGAAGACGTGGGACTTGCGGACCCTCACGCGCTGGAAGTGGTCATCGCCTGCGCCGAATCCTTTGACCGTATCGGCTTCCCCGAAGGGAATTTCCCCCTGGCCCACGCCTGTCTCTACCTGGCTACCGCCCCAAAGTCCAATTCAACCCTGGCCTTTTTCGACGCCCTGGGGGAAGTGGAAAAAGAGGACGCCGAGGTACCAAATCATCTGCGGGACGCGAGCCGGGACGCGGAAGGGTTCGGTCATGGGGACGGGTATATCTACCCCCACGCCTACCGGGATCACTGGGCGGCCCAACAGTACCTGCCCAGCGCCTTGCGGGGCAAGACCTTCTATACCCCGTCGATTGTAGGGTACGAAGGGAAAATCCGGGATGAGGTGATGAAAAAACGGGAGATCCAGAGCGCGGTGATTTTGGGCGATGCCGCCCATAGCGATTACGCCCATGGCGACGCCGCACATGGCGATGCCGATACTATGACCGCCGCCGCCAATGCCGCAGACGGGGAATTTCTCTCTTGGTCCGCCGCGTCAAAGGGGCGGGAGGGGTGGTTCAAGCGGCTGGAATCGGGGCGGAGCGCCCTGCTGCTTGCGGACCGGGACGCGATTCTGGGGCAGACAATGATTAACCGCCACGACCGGATTCTGCTTCCCGCCGCCGGTGACGGGCTCCTCCTCTGGGAAAGCCTCCGCCGGACCCCGGAAGGACTCTGCGCCGCACTGGTAGAAACCGGCGCCGCACGGGACGCCCTGCTCCGCTTCGCAACGGTGCTGGATGAGCCGGAACAGCCCCAAATCGCCGTGGTGCCGGGTAACACGCTGCCGGCACCGGAGGAGGCGGAAACGCTGTTCGCCACCCCCGTATTCGATCATATCCTGGTGCGGGAGCCCTGGAAGCGGGGATTCGGGCCCAGGGGGGACGCGGAAACGGTATTTTCCAGCTTTGCCGGCCGTTCTTTTGCGCTGCTGGCCGGCGGCGGGGATATAACGGTCCTCCAGTCCCCTCCCCTGCTCGGTGAACGGCTGTCCCGGATCATCCGGGACGAGTGCGGTGCGGACGCGGATTTGGCGGACCGTCTGGCAAACGCCGAGGCTGTTTTTTATACGCCCGGAACCGGTGAAAAAGCGAGAAACACGCCTGAATGGTGGGCCTGGGATGGGGAACTGCTGGAACGGAGCTTTACCCGGGCGGGCTTTCACATCAACCTTACTGTTTTGGATCAAGGTGAGGAACGGCTGCTCTCGGAGCGGGACATTGCCGCATGGTTTGACGGAGAACATTCAAGCTGGGGGACACGGATGCTGGCGGCGCTGGGGGAGACGGATTTCCTTGCGGTGCGGGCGCTGTTACGCGAGCGGGCCCGGCAGGGGCCTTTGGTATGGAAGTGGCAGAGCTTTTTGCTTTCGGGGCGCAAGACCTCTTAGACTGATAGCAATTCTCAATCTTAACCGCCGGAAATGCCCCACCCGTATCTTCCCCATCTAAAGCAGGCAATTCAAAAACCTACACCGCCCATATATGCCCGTAATGCAAATTGCGAATTGTTGAAGCGCCCCCCTACTTAATCAATATAAACTCCACCCGGCGGTTCTTCCACCAGTTATCGCGATCCTCAAACTGGACCACCGGACGGTCACTGCCCATACCGGTGGCACTGAGCCGTCCCTTGTTGACCCCAAGCCTGACCAGTTCGCTTACGGTGAAGTCGGCCCGCTGTTTGCTCAAGGTTTTGTCGCCCTCAAGCTCGCCGGCGGGGGGGTTACGGCTGGTACGGTTGGCGTGACCTTCGACCTGCACCTGATAGTCCCGGAACTTGTTGAGGATCTGGGCGATACGCCGCAAAACCCGGTTGTTGTTGTCGATCTGGGCCTGGGTCAAGCCCTGGGCCGGGTCCCTGTCCCGTCCTGCAAAGTCCGCACGGTTGGCCCGAAAGACGATGGAGGGTATCTGAATCTTGAGCCGGTCCCCGTCCCGGATAACCAGCACGTCCACGCCGAGCTCCCCTTCCAGGGTAGAGGCGTTCCCCAGCACATCTTCCGCCGTAAAGGTATAGGGGTAGTTCGTGGCGGACTGCACCAGTTCCGTTCCGGAACTGCGTTCGCCTTTTGAACTGCGGCCGTCCCAGAGAGTCCGTTCGGCAGGAGCGCCCCGGCCTTCGATACGGTAGAACACGAGGTAGGGCGGTTCCGGTTCCCGGATTTCCAGGCTCCAGGACGCGATGGGGGAGGCGTCCTTCGCGCCCAAGAACATGGTGAGTTCATCATCCACCCCGTCGTTATCGGGACTGAAGAATTCCGGCTCCGATCTAAAGCTGAGTACCGGGCCGGAACTGTCCACCGTAACCGGCGCGGCCTGGGCGGTAACCACATCCCCCTTGAGGTAGACCACGGTCAGCGTCGGGGTGTATTTGCCCTCCTTAAGGACACCCGCAGCGTTAAGGCCGTTCCAGGTGATGGTTTCAGGCGGCGTTGCCTGGGGCGTTTCGGGCCAGGTCCGCAGTACTGTGGCAGGCGCTGCGGCGCTAACAGGCGCTACGGCGCCTGATTCGTCCTTAAGTTCCAGTTTCCAGCTTTCGATACCGTCCTTAATCGAGAGCATGGTCATAAGGCGTATAGCCTGAGCTCCGGTCGACAAACCTCCGGCTTTCGGGGCAATGCCTGTGGCACTGGCGGTAAGGAAGACCCGTGGAATCCGGGCGTCAAGGTCTATCCGGTCGATGGTTTTACGGAGGCTGTTCCCCGCTTCATCGGTGGAGCTTAAGCTTACCCGGTAGGTTCCATCGGGGGCGCTGTTCCCCGAACTATCCTTCCCGTCCCAGGTGATTTTCGGGGCCGCGCCGGTCCAGGTCCAGGATTGAATCACCGTACCTTTGCTGTCGGTAATCGCCGCTTCCCAGGTGTCGTTCCCTTCGGAGCGTACGTTGATGGGGATTTCGTCCTTTACGCCGTCGCCGTTGGGGGAGAAGATCGTATAGGGCGCGGCAATTTCCGCTCTGGGCGGGGTGGTATCCAGGGTAAAGGGTCGGGATTCCACGGTACGCTGATTTCCTGCGGCGTAACGCACCTCAACACGGGCCCGGTAGGTTCCGTCGGGGGCCATGCCGCCTGCGGCGGCGATTCTCCCGTCCCAGGGAATGGCTGCGGGCATCGAGTTCTGTCCCTCAAAGGTCCGTACCGGCGTACCGGACGCGTTAAGTACCTCAACTTTCCAGGAGGCAATGCCCGTATTCACCTGAAGCTGGGGAGTCAAGGCGATGGTATCCCGCACCCGGTCGCCGTTGGGGGAAAAAGCCCGGTAATCCGTAGAGAGCAGCACCGGCGTATCGGCGGTACTCAGGGTAAAACGGATCGTGTTGGATCGCCCGGAGTTGCCCGCCGGATCGACGGCGGAAAGCTGATAGGTATACTCCCCGTCCGGGGCAAGGGAGCCCGCATCGGTTAAGCCCTCCCAGCGAAGCGTGGCCGAGGGTTCACCGGACATACGGATGGTCCGCACCACCGTGGCTCCACCGGACGCCGTGCCAGCGGCCGTAGGGCCTCCGGCTGCTGGGCCTCCGGCGGAAGGGCCTACGGCCCTCCTGATCTCGCCCTGCCAGACCAACTCGCGGGAACCGGTCTGGTTGAAGATCATCTCGTCTTGATTCCCGTCGTTATTCGGGGAGAAAGCGTTGTACCCCGCGCGGACCGTTGCCGCCGGCGCCGTATTGTCCAGGGTAAAGGCGGGGGAGACCGCCTGGGAAACATAGCCGTTCCGGTAAAACACCGAAAGCAGGGTATGGTAGGATCCCTCCTCCAGGACCTGCCCGGCATCGTTCTTGCCGTCAAATTCCAGCCGTGCCGGGGGGGCTCCCGCCGCGCCCTTAATAGTCCTGAACTCCGCAGCCGCCGCGTTCCGAACCGTGATCTGCCACTGTACGATCCCCTCTTTAACCGGTACGCCGATGTTAAGGGCCACCGTATCCTTGATACCGTCCCCGTTGGGGGAGAACCAGGCGTCCCCTATCAGGAGGCTCACCGTGGGCTGGATCGTGCTGACGATGATGTTCTCCAGGGCGGCGTTTCCGGTATTGAGCGCCCGGTCGGTGGCGGAAATCCGGTATCCGTAGACCCCGTCCACTACGATGTGCCCCGCGTCATCGGCGCCGTCCCAGGTAAGCGGCAGCGGTTCGGTAGTACTCTGATCAAAACTCTTTACTTTGATTCCTGCGGCGTTGTAGATACCCGCGTCCCAGCGGTCCTCACGGGAGCCGGACTGCCTGATGGTAATGGTATCCAGACGGCCGTCACCATCGGGGGAGAAGATTTTGGCGCTGTCCGCCATACCGGTGACCGCCACCGTTGGGGGTGTATTGTCCACCACTACTTCGTAGGGTCCCGCCGTGTCGGTGTTGTCGTTATCATCGGCGGCGGTGATCGTAAAGGTGTACACCCCATCCGGCGCGGTGTCCCCGGAATCGAAGATGCCGTCCCAGCGGAGGGCGGCGGGAATTTCCACCGCCGCCTTTACCTGCACCAGTTTGATAAAGATATTTTTTATCCCGATGGTTTCGGGCCGCAGTTCCTTGTTACGATAGGTCCGCACCACTTCCCCGGCGCTGTCCTTAATCTCAAAAGCCCATTCGTTTACATACCGTTGGTCGAGGATCTTGACGGGGAATTCCAGGGTATCCGCCAGCCCGTCGTGGTTGGGGGAAATGTACTGGGTTTCAGGGTAATCGACGATAATGTCCGGGGCTTTCTTGTCCGTAACCCCCACACTCCAGGTAACTCCCGCGCCAAGGGCGTAGATACTGTTGTACAGGGGTTTGATTACTGCGGTGGTGGTAATATCCCCGTCCGAGGGGAGCCGCCCGCCCATAATCCGCTTGCCCTTTGATTGGAGGGCAAAGTTGAGCCCTATTCCCAGGGTGGGCAGGGTTGGAGTCAAGGTAGCGGGACCCCAGAGGTTTTCATAGCCGTTAAAGCCCCAGGATGAGGAGATGGTAATCAGTTCCGCCAGCACCAGATTGAGGCCGATTTTCCCGGTAAGGTTATGCAGTGAGGGGATGCCCAGGTCGATGGCTCCGCTTAGGCGGAGGGGGTCTGCCGTATCGCCGTTGCTTTTCAGGTGAATAAGGTCGGTGGACACCCCGAACAGGGGAGTAAAGGCCGAGGGAAACACGCTTTTTCCCATGCTTTTCATCACAAAGGCCAGGGTGAAATTTTCCAGCTTCCCCAGCTTCCCCATATTGTAGCGGACACCGATGTCGCCCGAAGCGGACCAATCGCTGCCGAAACCGAAGTTAAAGGCCAGCCCTATATCGAGCCCCGGATAGAGTTCCTTGGCAATATTCAGGTTCCCCTTGAAGTTGACGTCATTGGCCGGCAGAAAATCATCAAAGGGACTGTATAAAAAATTGACGGACCCGCCGAAAACCGCAAATTTCGTGGGAAACAGGGCCCCCAGGTTGATCGCCTGGCCCACGCCGCCGGTATCACCCCCAAAGGTGGGCAGCATCAGGTACCCCGCGTCAAAGACGATACGCTGGGCCTCACCCCCCGCCGCCGGGTTAACCGCGCTCGCCGGCGCCCCCCCCAGCGTGGTAGAAAAAGCCCCTCCCCCCGCCAACACCGGCGCATAGAGATCTTCCGCAGTATCGGCGCCCGTTACGAGACCGGGAAGTTCGGCCTCAAGCCCATTGGCCGCAAGGCCAATCACGATAAAAGCGGTTAACAGGTATCTACGGAACATATACAACCTCATATCAGTACTATACCATACATCGTAATCGCCGGCAAATCATGGCATCAGAATGGCGTCCGTACAATTTCCGCGATATGCCAAAGCCCCTTCTTGTCCCGCTCCAGCCGTACCGTATCGGTGATGGCGGTGCTTGAAGGCAGGACCGTGTCCGGCACGGCAGGCGTTTGTTCTGCGGGTGAGTCCGTCTCACCCACGGGGAAAGTGGTCCAGAGCAAATAGGAAACCCGGTAGTCCGCGTGACCGGTATCTATTGGGCCGGTGATGCGCAAATCCGTCAGGCCGAACACGCTGCGCTCCGAAGGGCCGCCGCCCTTTTCCAGCCATTCCGCCGGAGTCATAACCCCGGCGTTGTATTCATACGCCTGCCGCATCCGGCCCATCACAAAAACATTGGTTATTACCGAGATATCACCTTTCCCCGCCTTGCCGATCACGCAGGCATCCATCAGCGTATGGTCCAGCGTATTGAACGCCCCGTAATAGGCCTCCACTACCTGGACCGGTTCCATCCCTTTGGTGGTGGGCCGGGCGGCATCTGCCCGGACAAAGCTGGTGATAACCAGGGCAATCACCGCCAGCGCCGCCGAAGCGCCTCCCAGGATGGTGATGTTCCGGCGGACAAACCGTTTGGTATCCACCGCCCGTTTCGTCCTTTTGTTGAATTGTTCCCGCCCGGTATCCAGTTTTGCCCGTTCCGCATCGGAGACGGGATGAAAAAAATCGCCTATTTGTATCGGCGCCGCAAGCAGGGCCGCAAAATCTTCCAGCGTTGGCGGTTTCCCCTTTGCCGGGGATGCCGGGGTCAAGGCCGTTGTGATAAGGGCCGCCGGAGCGTCATTCAGGCCCGGCGCGATAAGGCACGGGGGAACAAAAATCCCCTCCCGCAGATCCTGACGGACCACGTTCACATCCCGGTTCGGATAGGGAAGGACGCCGCACAGAATCCGGTAGAACATGGCCGCTGCGGTAAACACATCCCCGCCGGCGCCTGACCGGTCCGGGTGGGTCCAGTGTTCCACCCCGTCAATCCAGGCGTCCGGCCCCTCGGCATAAAACACCCGCCGTATCAGTTGGTCAGGGAGAAAGAGGATAGTACCAGACGTGTGTGTTATTTCTGTATTGGCTACCGGGCCCACACCCGCAATCAACGCCGCACCCGGCCAGGGATTGGCAGCTCCATCCGCAGTTATTGTATCTCTCAGCAGAATCCGCGCCCGGACCCAATGCCCCAGCGCCTTTAGCGCGGCATTTCCGCCGTCATTGCCGGGACCACCGATACCCGCATCCCCGGTATCGCTTTCATTGCCAATCCCGCCATCACCCGCACCGCCGCTTCCGGCATCCTCAATCCCCACAACCCGGCTTACCTGTTCCCCCGCAAAATCGGGCCCCCAGATAACCATAGTCCCGGCGGCGATTTCCGGTGCTTCTCTCGCCGATCCTTGGGCCCTCTGCCGGCTTACACCACCGCCCCACTCAATCACCCCGCCGGGCCGCCAAGGCTCCACCGTACCTGGCGTATCCCCATTCCGGGGAAACACCAAATACCCCTGCTCAGTAATAATCTGCCCCATCTTGGCCTGGGCAAACGCCTGGGCATTCAGCCCCGTGTCCAACCCCAGAACCATTTCCCCCTCAAGCTCAAACCTGAATATCCCCTTACCCATCACGCAATCCTTATCATAATCTACTGACTACTGAATTGAATCTTAAAGAAGAATAAAAAACCCCGAAAGACGTTAGTCCTAGTACCTTGTAACAACTAAAAGAACAGGAAGAAATTTTTACCGCAAAGTCGAAGAAGTCGAAAAAGTAAAAATCCGGTAACAAATCCTTATCTTTACTTTTCCTTCTTCGACTTTGCGGTTGCTTTTATTATCTCCTCGTATCAACTCTTTAGTAGTTACAAGGTACTAGGACACGAAGTTTCACAAAGGGAAGAAGATAAAAATGAGCAACGTGTGGGTTTTAACCTCTTTCACAAACGGTAAAGGGCTATTCCCCTACAGGCTATTCCCCCTACCGTCTCTTCCCCATCATCAGAGCGCAATGGAAATCCACACACCCGGCAAAGGCGGGCAGTGCGGTGGGTGGCCCCTGCCCGAGACATCAGACCTACTGGTCTGCTGACAACCTATCAAAGAAGCTTAAGCGTCTTAGCCGATAAACCTATTCCTTCAGAGAGCAAACGCGCCTGGTTCCGTCCAAGTTGTTGTCATCCTTGGCTCGGGTGGGGGCTACCCGCCGCGCCGCCCGTATATGCCAGTAATCGTTCGTTACAAGCCAGTTCCCCCTATCTCCCTTGCGGCGAATACAAATACCTAAAATACTCCATATCCGTAGAAAGCGTCTTCCCCAAGCCCGGCACCGTACTGCGGTAGGACTCTACCGCCCGCCAGAAGTCGAAGAAGCTCCGGTCCCGGTTGTAGGCGTCCGCGTAGATGCGGGTAGCTTCGGCATCGGCAATACCCCGGATCGTTTCGGACCGTTCGTAGGCGGCGGACTGAATAGAGCGGAGTTCGTTGTCCATACGGCCCATCCATTCAGCCTTTTTCCCCTCGCCCTCGGAGCGGAAAGCCTGGGCAATCTGGTTACGCTCCTTGATCATCCGGTTGTAGACACTCTGGGTAAGCTCGTCGGAGTAACGGATTTGGCGAACCACCACATCGATAAGCTCAATACCGTATTCCGGCACCATGCGCCGGGCCCTGGTGAGAATTTCTTCCGCCAGTTCCCGCCTGCCCCGCTGAATCGGGTCACGGCTGGCCTCGGACTGGATCAGGGTGGAAATCTGTTCCGGGTCGATGGCGTCGCCGATACCTAAACTGTCCGCCGTCGCCGGCTCTTCCAGAAGGATATTTGAATTCCGTACCGTCTCCCGCAGGTAGTTCTCCGCAACCACAGTCCGTACCTCGGAATCGATCACCTCCGCCAACCGTGAATAGGCGGCGTTAATCGTGGAAATGGACTCGTAGAATTTTTTGGGGTCGGAAATCCGCCACCGGGCCGTAACATCCACCCAGATATACTGCTTTTCCCGGGTGGGCATACTCTTCTGTTCCCCATCCAGGGCCATAATCCGCTTAGGGTAGCGCACCACTTCATCAATAAAAGGAACCTTGAGGTGAAGCCCGGCGTTGGTGTTTACCGCCACCAGTTGGCCGAACCGTACCACCACCGCCTGTTCACCCTCATCAATAACGTAGAAGGGCCCCATAACCAGAACGGCCACGGCGACCGCCGCAATAATAACCAATGTTGTGAGTACTTTTTTCATTACCGGCCTCCCAGATTTTTCAGGGGCAGGAAGTTATCAAAGTTCCGGTCGATGATCACCGTTTCCGTATCATCCTTAAAGACTTCCTCGATCATTTCGTAGTAGAGCCGCTGCCGGGTAACCTCCGGCGCCTTGCGGTACTCCTCGTACACCGAATTGAACCGGGCAATATCGCCCTTCGCGTTGTTGACCCGCTCGGTAGCGTAGCCCTGGGCTTCCTGAATCCGCTGTTCCGCCTGCCCCTTGGCACGGGGAATCTCCGCGTTGTAGGCCTGCTGGCCCTCGTTGATAAACCGGTTCATGTCCTGTTCCGCCTTGTTCACATCGTCAAAGGCTTCCTGCACCCCCGCCGGCGGGTCGATGTTCTGGAGCTTGACCGCCATCACATTGATCCCCAGCTTGTAACTGCCGAAGGTCTCGTTCATAAGCCGGGTCCCCTCGGCCTCGATGGTACTCCGTTCGGGCCCCATGATCCCCATGATCGCCCGGTCCCCCACAAGCTGGTTGATCACCGACCGGGACACATCTTGAATGGTCTTGGACCGCTCCATAACGTTGAAGGTCCACGCCCTGGAGTCCACGATGCGGTACTGGATGATCCACTCAACCTCAATGATGTTAAGATCCCCGGTGAGCATGGTGGATTCGCTGGTTTTATTGGAATAGGTAGCGGACATACCGCTTTTCAGGGTGCGAAACCCGAACTGCTCGGTCTGTACGTTGGTAACGTTGACCACATAGTTCTTGTCGATGCCGAACGGCAGCTTGAACTGCAACCCCGGCCCTTTGGTGGCATGGTACTTCCCAAACCGGGTAATCACCGCTTCCTCGGTCTGATTCACAATATACACGCTGGTTCCCAGAAAAATGACCACAATCAAAGCGATAACAATCAAAACGATTGTGGCGGGCTTTAAAAAATCGGTCACCTTTGAGGGGGTAACATTTTGCATGCCGAACCTCCTGGTTTTTGGGAACCGGCAAGATTCCCTGAGCAAACATGAAAGTAAGATACTGATATTGGTGAGGGAAGTCAAGGTTTATCGAGGCGTGACCGGGCGCCCATTGCGATATTCCACTATTTACCAACGGTGAGCGGGCCGGATAATGACCCACTCACCGTTCTAAGGCTAGTTATTCTGCGCGATTCTGAAACCGATGACACTGTATCGCCCGTACTGCGGATTGTGTGTTTCATCAGGATTGTAGAGCGTCTTGATTTGGACATCAGTCTGATTGAAAGCGCCGCCCTTTGACATTTGGATCTGCCCGGTTGCGCTAACTCTCTCTGCTCCGGAGTAGTCTATTCGTTCCCCGGTGGGCCTTGTGCCTACTCGATCCCAAACCAGTTCTATGATGTTTCCGCCCATGTCATAAAGACCGAGGGCGTTTGGTCTCCTGGTACCCACCACCTGGAACGCGCTGTCAGCAGGTTTAGATACAACACTTTCAATGTACGAGTAGCCAAGCTCTTTGCCGGGCCAGAATTCGGTATAGTCCTCCGATCCTGGTCTAATAACTCCACTCGCATCCAGGAAGGGAGAAGCGTCACTGCCAAGGTATGCCAGATCAAATTCGGCTTCTGTTGGAAGTCTGAACCCGTCGGCGTCTTTGTTCCAGGTTACCAACGCCCAATTTTCAGGATCCGGTTGTCCCGCTTCATTACCGGCGCCTTCCAGTGCCGGGATAGCGCTGTATTGTAACGCTTCCCAATCAGTTATTCCCGGTACTGAGTAAACCGGGGTCAGATCTGCCCTTAGTGAGAGTTTGTTCAGAAACGCTATTACATGGTAGTACGCAAGCCCGCCGGCCGGATACCTGGTTGATGACCATCGTGCATTGTAGCCATCGCTGCCCATCCATATCTCGTTCCACAGACTCCTGGTAGTCTCATAGTTAGCCATCCAGTAGTTTTTGGTCACCCTGGACACATCGGCAGCTTCGCCATCTGTGTACTGGAATGCTCCCGCGGGAATGAACCGCAGTTCAAAGGTATTATCTCCAATGGTATAGGGCCGGTCTCTGGGAAGCTTCTTGATAGTGATTGACCAGGTGTTGGCGAGTTGCTCATCGTTGCCGAAGAGTTTGATTTCGACTACAAAGGTTCCTCCGTCCGGGAAACCGGTCAAAACGGCATCGTATTCGAGCCGTCCGTTTGTCGCCGTGGCTTCTACTGCAATGGTCGCATCATCAGTCGCCACAGCCACCGTTGTAAGGCCAAGCGCGTTGACCCCGCCAATCGTTAATGAGGTAAGTTCATAGATGACATATGTACCCGGCTTGATCTGTGCTTTAAACTCAATCAACGCCGCTGCCAATTGAGAAGCGCGGGCGCTGACATTATCATTGTTCCAGAGTTCATCCAGGAGGGCTTCAAACGCGGATAGTTTTTCGGGGGTAACCCAGAAATTTTCCACAAGAACATCTGAACCATTTTCTGAACTTGTCAGATCTGCCACTATCTCGCGGGCGCCGGCTTCCAGGTCGTTATAAAACTCTTCATAATTCAAACCGGATGCAGACCCTGGTTTTGGCGTTAAACCTTTAAGTTCCACCACCGCGGCATTGACGGCAGTCTGATCCGCGGCGGGGTTGGCCGCAAGTGCCTTTGCGTCGGCCAGTGCTGCCTCAAAGAGCGGCGCGTTTTCCCCAGTTGTCCAGTAAAAAGCCGGCGGAACATCTGTTCCGTCTTCGCTGATCACGTAAACCGACGCCTTCTCGGCAGCGGTTATCGCTGCCGTAAGTTCCGAATCGCCCGTTTCTGACTCGGTTGACGGGTCTCCACAAGAAGTCAGGAATATTGCCGCAATGAGCAGCAATGCTCCCCCCATAAATACGGTTTTCTTTTTCATAAAAAGCTCCTCAAACAACGAAATTTTTGATTTCCATACGGAAACCAAGGTTATAACCAAAATATTATCGCATTTTGCGTTATATTCCCCATGCTTTTTTTCGAAATTTAGAGCACTTTTTTACAAAACCTCATTTTTTCAGTGTTATCTCCACCACCGTGTCAACAGGATCGGGCAGCGGGTAGTTGTCACCGGATTCCGGGTTCAGGAAGAAAAACGCGTGTTCGGGATACTGCTGCAAGTTCCAGTGGTTGGTCAGTTTTACTTCGCTGCCGTCGGCAAGCAGGCGCAGCTTTTCGATTTTTCCCGCCATACCGTACAGACACAGGCCTCCAACCTGGCTTTCGTAGATATGGGCGTAGAGCCTGTTTCCCTTTTGGGTAAAGCGTCCCCATTCCGGCTTACCAAACGCGGAAAGACCGCAGCCGTAAATGCCTTCGCCGTTGTTCGACATCCAGCGGCCCACTTCCTCCAGAATTTTAACCGAGGCGTGCGGTATTCGGCCTTTTGCATCGGGACCTACGTTGAGAAGCAGGTTGCCGTTTTTCGAGACGCACTCGACAAGCATCTTTACCACCATCTCCGCGTTTTTCCAGTGATGGTCAGAGGCACAGTACCCCCAGTGGTTGTTAAGGGTAATGCAGGCTTCCCAGGGAACCGGATCGCCCGATTCGCTACGGACACCCGCCGGAGGGATCATCTGCTCTGGACTGTGAAAGTCGCCTGAGTAAAACGACGGATTCGCCGTGAGGATAGTCCCGGCTGTTTCCCCGCCTGAACCTTCCAGCCGGTTATCCACGATAATATGCGGCTGCAGCGAGCGTACCATTTCCATAAGACTCTGCGCCTTCCATTTTTCACCCTGCATCTCTCCATAAGAATAATCGAACCACATGATGTCGAGTTTGCCGTAGCCGGTCAGAAGCTCGCGGATCTGGCCGTGCATGAATTCAATATACCGGTCAAAGTTCCGGTTTTCGTTACCCTGCGCCGGATCTTCCCGTAGCGGATGACACCGGTCGCCGTAGTGGGGATAATCCGGGTGCCGCCAGTCAAGGAGCGAAAAGTACAACCCCACCTTGATACCCGCCTCGCGGAACGCTTCAAGGTATTCCTTTACCAGATCGCGCTTTGCCGGCGTGTTGGTGGATTTAAAATCGGTTAGCTTCGTATCCCACAGGCAGAAGCCGTCGTGGTGCTTGGCGGTGAGTACGGCGTACTTCATCCCCGCCTTTTTCGCCAGAGCCGCCCACTCGCGGGGATTGTACTCTGCGGCGGTAAATTCGTCAAAGTAGCGAAGGTACTCCTCGTGGGGGGTCTTCTCGCGGTTGCGCACCCATTCCCCCCGCGCAGGTATGGCGTACAGCCCCCAGTGAATAAACATCCCAAAGCGGGCCTCGTTGAACCATTGTGTCCTCACTGTCCGTTCAGCGATAGTATTGTTGCTCATATATCCTCCGTTTAGTTGGGTTACACCATATCTGCTTAGTATAATTATGAAAAGGGGATGTGTATAAAAACAGCGATTTCAACCACGTGTTGTTTGATAAGACAGCACGGCGGCTTTCGGTGATAACGGCCTGGTTCTGCGTGTTGGCGGGCGGTGATTCTCCTTTTTGGTGCCAGGCACAACATCATAAACTTAGCAACATGAAGATGAAGAAATTGAACCGCGAAGTCGAAGAAGTCGAAAAAGGGAAGGGAAAACGAGGTTAAAATGGCCAAAAACTTATTCGACTGCGAACCGAAGGTTCGATTCGACTTCGCGGTTAAAGACTCTTATGTTTATGATGTTGTGCCTGGCACCGATCTGATATGTCTAAACTCGGGGCCGCCTGTCGCGCCGCCCGTATATGCCCGACTAAGGTCTCCCCCGCAATCCGTCGATACTAAAAGTATGGAAAAGCACATCAATTTTGAAGACAATATATTCATTCTCAACACCCGTATCCGCATGCTTCGGGATATGCTCCTTTTGGATGCGGAAGCGGATTTTTTTCTGGAAAAAACCCTGGAAGATGTGGAATTCATCGGCAATACCCTCTCCGCATTACAGGACAGCCTGAACAACAATACGCAATATATTGACCGGGATGAGCAGTTTCATAACCTGGGGGACACGGAACGGCAATTTCTGGAAGTTTTGTCCGAATTACTCAACGGAGATGGGCCCATTTCCGCCGCGCAGTTCCCGGTAATCCGGGAAAAGGTGACCGCCCTCTGGAGCAAGGCCCTGGAACGGCGGAAGACCGCCGACAGTCTCTCGTTTTCCGAGACCGATAAGGCAACTATGGAGCCGGTGGTCAGTTCCGACGAATTGAATGAGCTTTTAAAGGATATGAAATAGAATAAGCGTATGCGGATTACCGGGGGGAGTTTGCGGGGGCGGCTGGTGGAGGTACCGGGCGGGGTGATACGGCCCGCCATGGACCGGATGCGGGAATCGATCTTTGCGGTACTGGGGGATCTTACCGGCTGTTCGTTCCTGGATATGTTCTCCGGCTCCGGGATTATCGCCCTGGAAGCGGCGTCACGGGGGGCCGCGGTGGTTGAGGCAGTGGAAATGGACCCCCTTAAACGGAAAACCCTGCTTAAAAACGTGTCCATTGCCCCGGTAAGGATACAGTGCCACTTTATGGCGGCGGAACTGTACGTCAAACGGGCAAAAAAGACCTTTGATGTGGTCTTTTGCGACCCGCCCTTCCCCTATCAGTACAAATGGGAACTGATAACGGCGATTGCCCGTTCCTCCCTCCTGGGGCCCGGTTCCCGGTTACTGCTGCACCGTCCAAAAGAAGACCATCAGCGGGATCTAATCCGGGAGGGTCCGCTGGAAAATATACGCCGGGGGGAAGCCAAAATCTACGGACGGTCGGTGGTGGAGTTTTTTTTACGGAATTCCGATGGATTTTATTATGAGGACGTGGTATAATCAAAATGTCAATTATAAAAGTCTGTTCTAGAGGGTAGCAGGATGGATAATAAAAAAGTTTTTAGCCGGTTTGAGAATCAAGCGGTCTTCGTCAAGACCATTGCAAAGCCCGCCGTGGATGCCGCTCAAAAAGCGGCCCTTAATCGCAAAGGAAATGTCCTCTTTAACTCCGGGGATATCGAAGGGGCCCGGCGGCTCTTTTTGACCACCGGGTATTCCGACGGGCTTGTACGGATTGGGGATTATTACAAATCCCAGGGAAGAAGTCTGGATGCCCTCCGTATGTACTGGATCGCCCCGGATAAAACAAAGGCGGAAAAAATCATTATCGATTTATCAATGTTGATAAAGGATTTCATCCACGAAGAAGATGGTTCCCAAAGTGAATGAGGAAACGGGTCAGGTTACCTTTGACGAACAGGCGGTAATGCCTGAAGATTCCTTCCCGGCGCCTGTTATGGCGGACAACCCCGGGTATGACGAGGAACATGAGGTTTCGGGGGTTTCTGAATTATCCAAAAAGGGTTATCACTTGTTAAAGGAGAATAAAATCTCCGATGCAATGGACTGTTTTGGTCAGATTCTGGTAGTCGATGAGAACAACAACTATGCCCTGGTGGGTATGGGGGACGCCGCCCGGAAACGGGGGAGCTTTAAGGACGCGGCGGACTATTACCGGCGATGCCTGAATTTTCATCCGGGGAACAACTACGCCCTGTTTGGACTGGCGGACTGCTACAAGGCGCTGAACCAGTACCATAAGGCCATCGAAATCTGGGAACAGTACCTGATACACGATGACAAAAACATCACCGTCCTCACCCGGGTAGCCGACGCCTACCGGAAAATCCGGGACTTTAAACATTCCAAAGAGGTGTACCTTCGGGTTCTGGAGATGGATGCCCGGAATCCGTATGCGATTATCGGCCTCGGACATCTGCATTATGATTTTAAGGAATACCGAGATGCCCTGTATTACTGGGAAAAGATGATGGAAATAAGCCGGGAAAGTGTGGATATCAGGATGCTGACTTCCATCGGCAACTGCCACCGGAAGCTCAAAACCTTTTCCGAAGGGGTGCCCTATTTTGAAAAGGCCCTGGAGCGGGATTTCTATAACTTCTACGCCCTTTTCGGCCTGGCGGACTGTTACCGGGGGATGAACCAGCAGCACCGTTCCCTGGAATACTGGAACCGGATTCTGGAGCAGGACCCCCGGAACAAGGTGATTCTGACCCGTGCCGGGGATGCCTACCGTGTGTTGAACGACTTTGACAAGGCCATTGAATATTACCAGCGGGCGTTAAACATCGAATTTGACACCTACGCGGTGCTTGGGCTTGCGGTAGTGGCCAAAGCCCAGGGAAAATTCACTGAAGCCGTTGAATCCCTGCGCCGCCTGATTCAACAGGACCCCAAAAATTACCGCTTCCATATTGAGTTGGCGGACTGCCTCGTAAAAAAAGGCGACAAGCGCGAGGCCATTGAGGTGTTATCCGAGTTCCAAAAACAGGGCGTCAGGAATGTCTTTGTGAGTGACCTCCTGGAAAAGCTCAAGTCCTAAGGTATGATTGGCGGCAATTCTCAATTTGCATTACGGGCATATACGGGCGGTGCGACGGGCAGCCCCCCGC
>BNVD01000014.1 GCA_025997835.1 Spirochaetia bacterium | reverse complement strand
ATGGGGGCCACCTCCGGGGGGTCCTATGTTTTTTATCGGACAGGACCCGTTAAAAACCGGCACATCATATGATGTGCGGATCAAAAAATTCAGCACAACGTAGCACAAGAAGAATCCCCTGTATGCGCCAAAATGCGCAGCGTGCGCCCAGGTTACGTTTTTTGGTATCCGTTTTCAACTCTGCTCTTTCATACTTTGAATTGCTGGCAGGAGCCCTGTTTTGTTGACAGGCAGGCTGGGATTGCACTATATTAAAAACATGGAGGAGAAAAATATGCCAGAAAAAATAACCGATGAAGGTATTCTTGCAGGGTTTAAAGAGCTAAAGGACTTGTTCAAGGAAACGGACACACAATTCAAGGAAAGATTCAAAGAAACGGAGGCAAGATTTAAGGAAACGGACAAAAAAATAGCGGAAATGTCAGAAGCGGTAAAAAAAATGTCCAAAGAATTAGGGGGTATAGGGAATAACAACGGGGCATTTGCGGAAGAATATTTTGTAAATGCACTGGACGACAAAAAAATGTTTGCTGGGCAAAAATTTGATGAACTGGAACGTAAACTGAAAGCGAAAGTCGGTAATCTGAAAGACGAATTTGATATAGTAATGTATAACGGCGTTGCCGTTGCAATTATTGAGGTGAAATACAAGGTTCACGAAAATGATTTAGAAAAACTGGTAACAAAAAAAGTACAGAATTTCCGTGAACTTTTTCCTTACTATAGAAATTACAAGATTTATCTTGGTATCGGCAGTATGTCTTTTTATGCTAATGTTCTGGAAAAAGCCAAAGAATTAGGCATCGGTATATTAAAACAAAAAGGCGAAACGATCGAGATTGATGCTGATAATGTAACGGCATATTAGTTGCTGCCCGGCACCAGAATAGTATTTTAAGAACGCCCCGCAGCCCAGGGTGCAGCCGGTAATAAAAATGGCGCCTGATCCGCCATTCCCGGTAACCGGCGGCTCCTCCCCGCGGTGAATGGACGCCGCCGCTATCCGAAGTTCTGCCGTTTCCCCGCAGAAGCCACGGATGCCGCCATTCCGGGCCGCATGGCAATTGCGCGGAAACAGCGCGCATGAGCTATACCTGTCCACTTGTTTCCGCTTCCATACTTAGAATAAAATCTATTACAATCAACCACGAATTAACACTAACTTCATTGGCATCAATTGCCTTGCATTGGTTAAAGTAATGTTTACTATTATTAAATTGTAATAGATTTAATGCATATATTCCTAAATTGTATAGTAAAAACCGATTGTCGCTCCGGTAAACCAACAGGTTTTTTAATGTTTCTATATTTTCTTCGCAGTAATATTCAAAATCATCTTTACTTAAACACGTTTTCATTAAATAATCTGTAGCTATAAAATTCATTACCAAATTGTATAAATTCCTGGTATATTTTGTATTTATCAATTCACGGTACTTTTTGCAAATTACCGCTTTCTTTGATTCCACTACCGTAACCTCCTTATATTTATCAGAGCCGCCTAAGGTATTTTCAATTCTTGTAATTGGTACATTTTCATCCTTGTCATTTAATATTTTAATCAAGTCACCCGGTTTCATGGTTGTAGCAATTTTGTCAAATAGTTTCTTTATATATTCCAAGGAGAAGACGCTTATTCCCAGCAATACTACAAATCCGCAAAATAAAATATACAGTATACCATCATTTAAAAAACGTGATACTATAATTGTACCGGCCAGAAGCCCAATTGATACATATAATACTATTTTTGCAAGCGTATAAATCAGGCGCCGGTGATCATTTAGAAAATAAAAACGTTTACTGTTGGAGTATTCAATATGATTAAACATGTCTGTTATTAATTCATCATTATTATAATTTCTTACTTCGCCGTTTGTAACTTGGTTTGGCAGCTTTTTAAATTTATCCAATAATTCATTTTTTAATGATTCATTGGCTTCATTATAAATTGGTGATACAACCCATTCATACAGTTTATTGATGTCGGTTGTGTTTATTTCCATGGTATGTATATACTATACTTAAAATATTTTGTCAATATTGTTTTAAAGAATTGGGGTAGAATTTAGGGAATGTTCCAAGAAGAGCGAAGCGACGAAGTGTAAACCGAAGTTATGTGCAGTTTTGGACGCGTACTATCACAAATACTTTCTCAAAATCTGTTCTTTTTGATTTTTCATTTGTTCTTGCCGATTTTGTAAATTCTGTATTTCAGTTTCAAGTTTTTCTATTTTGGCGACAATTTTTTGCTGTTCGGGGAGTGGAGGGCAAGGAATAGGATATTTTAAAATATGTTGCTTGTCACCGCGAGGCATTTTTATTCCTTTTACTGCCTGCATCTCATAATTAAAAAACGCATCACTTTTTAAATGATAGTAAATATATTTTGAGTTATATTCCATTTTTGTTTGTAAAACAAGAACATCATTTGAAGAACCACCTTGAGTATCCGCATACCAAATTTTCTTTAAATATGGACGAATGTTTGATAATAAAATATCCCCCTTCATATACTCTGTTGCATTTCCTTTAGATGGAACAAAATTAGAATCTACTTTTCCAGCAGTGTTTTGTAGAATGTTATCTACACCAACATAATTTTTGCTTGTCAGTAATTCGCAGTTAATTCGTGTTTCTGAATATTTACATAAATCGCCCAATTTTTTTGTTTCGTTTTGTATACTTTCTCGAATGTTTGTAATTTGTTCTTCTAAGGTTTCAATTTTTAATTGCGCTGCACTTTCTTCTTTTTCAACAGCCTCAATTTCTGTAACAATTTTTTTCTGTATATCCATGGGAGGGAGAGGGATTGTTATAGATTCAATTCGTTTTAATGCTAGTTTCGGAACACCGAGCTTTGTTGTGCTTTCTTTTATTTGGCGTTGAACACTATCAGATGATAAACAGATATATAAATATTCCTTTTTTATATACTTTTTATTGATTACCAATTTTGCAGCATTTTCTGTTAATGATTTATTGTTTAATTTTTCAGGAATGAATCCGACTAGTCCGATTGTTCCAGCAATCGAAATATAAACATCTTCGCTAGATATGGTATAGTTTTTTATATATTCAAAAACATCCGGTTGAATATATTTTAATGATTTCAAATTAACAGTTCCATTTTCAAAATCAGAAACCCGAATATATGGATATTCTGTTTCATGCATAACAAAATCAAAGCCTTTAGGGATGCGCTTCCCTCCAAAAACATTTGCGATTTCTCCAATTTTTACCAATTTCCATTTGCTTTTAATTTGTTCTTTTTTTTTAATCGTTGTCGATATAGTTTTGTCAAATTTATCCCTATCAAACACTAGCATATCAACAAGCCGCACCCGCGCTATATTATCCTGTAAACTTGCGTCTATGACAGACGTAACATCACCATTAAATGCACGGTAAATGTAGGTACTTGCTTTTTGAGGATTATCGATAACATTTTCATCATAAAGACGCGTACATTCGTCAATAGTTTTACCGGCCTGTATAGGGTGTATGCCTTCACTGCCACGACGATTGGAAAACTCATACCCCAAAAACCGTTTTTCCGCGTCCTTTTCGCCGGTTTTTACCAGCACCACGGTTTGTCCATAAGCAAGGAGAAAGTAGGACAGTTTTCCCTTTTCTTGCTTAAAGAAAACATCCCATGCGCGTTGGAGCTGAATTTGCCGGACATCATCCGGCAGTTCAGGATTGTCAAATAATGCCAAAGATCTACGGTGCCCTTGGTATAATTCATGCTCCACAATTATTTTATTCGGTTCTTTTTTTATCAATGTAACATAATCATCGAATGATACATCCCATACATACCGGGCATATTCTGTTACCGCGCCTTCAATGCCGTTGATAGTAATGTTTTTAAAAGAATTAAAGAATGTTTCAATGCCATCGATAATCTGTAGCACTTGTTTATCATTGCGTTTTCTTAAAAACAAAACCACCGTGTTTGTTCCCGTCGCCATAAACGTGTTTGAGCCAAGTTCGGTAATTGCGATGATTTCAAATTTTTGCAAGAGTATTTCTCTGGTTTTTGTGTAAATGCCCGTATTGCTTAAAATGGAACTGGGCAAAATAATACCGGCAACGCCACCTTCTTTAAGTAACTGCGCGGTGCGTTCCACAAAGAGGCACTCAATTTCTGAACTGCGGTCTGTCAAATACTGAAAAAGTGAAAAATCATTTTTTGCGTCTATGTTGCGCAAATCCCCTTTAAATGCTTCCACAGAATACGGCGGGTTAGAAACAACAACACCAAACTGCGGGGCATCTTTATTGTTTTTTAGCAGCCCACGGTATGTTCTTGAATGTTCAAAATTATCCAAGCCATCGCCGTGAATCACTTGTGCTAAACCGTCGCCATAAAAATAACAACCAACTTTTGCCACTTTTACCAGACGATAATCTTTTTCGATGCCGTAGATGGATTTTGCCGCCCATAAATACGGACTTTTTTTCCATGCATCTATGCCATCTTGAATGGTACGGTAAAAATCGGAGGTATCCAATTCGTTGATAATATCCTGATATCTTTCAAGAATTTCGGTTAAAAAATGTCCGCTACCCGCTGCGTAATCCATTACCGCCGGTAATAAAGGTTCCGGGTTTGGCTGGTTCACTTCCTGAATAATCATCTCTTTGAGCGGCAACGAGTAGGCAATAAACCGGGTTATGGGCACAGGGGTAAAATACTGTCCTGCCTCTTGCTTTAAGCCGGTTGTAAGAAGATGTTCAAAAAAATCACTTAAATGCTGCTGCCGTCTGGGGTACCGTATTTGATATTGCGCAAGCAGGGCGACAACTTCTTTTAATACACGGGCATTGTCATCAAAAGATTCATCATCGTTGACATCTTTTATATCAAATATTTTATTAAACTTGAGCCAGCTTCTTTTGCGTTGTTTTATTTCTCCGTTATTCCACTCCGCAATCTCTTTTTCGGTAAGCCCCACAATTTCCTTTTCTAAAAAACGCTTAACACCCTCTTTATGCAAATTGATAAGCCTGATTTGAAAATCTTCATCAGTATCTATGCCTTCTTTCCATTGAAAATCCAGCGAGACCGTATTACGTTTTTTATCAGTGTCACATTGTCCTTCATCGTATATTTTTGCCAAAAACAAATTGAAGATTTTGTTAAATGCATTTGGTTTATCAGAAACACTGTGCTTGCGCAATATCGATGCAAAACCATGAAACAAGGTGTCAGCATCTTTGTCGGTAAGCGGTTTTAAGTCTTTAAGCATAAGCAATTTGTTTTGAAAAGTGTATGGTTCAACATGGGCATCAAAAATACCATTGTCATAGGTAATTTTATTCCAACGGTTATATACATCTTCTACATTTCCGGCAATGCGATAGCTTTCTTCAATTTTGATAATTTCAGATTTGTATTCCAACTTTCCATTGGCGAAACGTGAAGTATAGAGCATTAAATAATCTGTGTTTGTGTCATTTTGAAAATAAGTAAATAACTGACCGCCATTCTTTTGAATACTGGCAAATTCTTTATCAAACTCTCTGCCGAATGTTTTACATTCAATCATTAAAAAGGCTTTTTTACCATTTCTGATAAAAATATCTAATCTGCCGGAATGTCCGTGACCAGAGGGAAAAACCTTTTCTAATGTAATATCTTTCGGTTTGTAGCCTTTGGTCAATAACCTATCGACACATTCCAATACAACAAAATTTTCAGGCTGTGAAAAATTTTGCGTTGTTTTGCTGTCACTTTTTATGTCTTTGCCGTAATTGATAGTTTCATTTTCAAAATTAATTTCAAGCGTATAGCCGTTTGTATATGTCTTATAATAAACATCTGTCGTCTTTTCTTTGGGTAAGAAACGTAACTTTTTTATCACGTCTTTTTCATACATTGTTAGCATCCTCTATCTTACCAACATCACCTAAAGATGACAAAAATTTCCCCTTAATTGGTTCGCCAAGATAAGATTCTACAGCATCCCTTACAATCCATGCGATTGAAACCTTCTGTTGACACGCCCTTTTTTCAAGGGAATCATAAATATCATGAGAAAAACTGATTGTAGCACGAACTACGTTACCTTTTTCATCAATTGTCCGATTCATATCACCATATTGCACCAAGTTGATGAATTTATCAAGCGTTTTTTACGATTTTTTGAGAATTTTCAAGGTTTATTGCCCCAAAAGTGATAGCGCCTAAAATTTTGCATAACTCCCTTCATCCACCCCCCTACCGCCTACTTTTGCCCCGCTTCTTAATATCCTGTTCCAGCCGCTTAAACGTCTCCCTGAAATGCGCATCGGTAATCTTGGCGTATGGATCTCTCCCGGTGTCTGAATTCTCCCTATCCGCATCTGCTTCCCCCGCTGTCTCAGCTGTCACCGACCCCTTGCCTGTAACCGAAACATCAGTTTCTGATAACACCGTTACTATTTTTTCCTGTCCCGTCTCCGCTTCTGATGACAGTAAATCTGCTGACTCCGCAACCTTCGCCTCCGTCCCCCCCGCAGTATCCCTGCTCAACCGGAAAGAGATACCCACAATCGAAAGATTTGGAAACCGGCGGCTGACCCCATCGAGCAAACTTTTCTGTTTGGTTTGCAGTATTTGTATCCATCCCGGATGATCCGCCTCTACCACCAATATGGAACGCACTAAATCTACAATCCGGGAATGGGCGGCGATATTTTCCCCCGCAATGGACTTCCAGGACCTGGAAAGATCACTATACCCTTGGGCCTTTTTGACAAACTCTTCGTCAAAAAAAGCCGCAAGTAACTCTCCTGCTTTTTTCATGTAACCTCAACCGAATTACTTTGCCGCGGCGAACCGGGAGTTCGCGGTTCCCCGCTTGTTAAACACCCGTCAACCACATGATACACCAGAGTGTCGCCCTTACGATACCTATCATAAGGCTCCTCGGGAAGAAAGGTATAAAACGCCTGATCATATTCGGGCATTACCGCGAGAAACTTCCGCCGTTTTTCCGGGTCCAATTCCAACAGCACATCATCCAGCAACAGCACGGGATTTTTCCCGGTCATGAGGGAGAAGCGGCGGGCCTGGGCGATGCGCAGTAACAGTGCCAGAAGCCGCCGCTGCCCGGTGGAAGCTCTGCCGGTAAATTCACTATCCCCACGCATAAAGATATACCGGTCCCGGTGCGGACCCGAAAGGGACACCCCCATAGCCTTTTCCTGTTCACGCCGTTCCCCCAGATACGTACCTATCCCATCAACCGTATGGGCTTTCCAGGAGGGCGTATACCGCACCGCAATACTGTCAATACCGGAGACTTCTTCGTACAGGGGGCCGAAAATCCCGGAGAAATGCTGTACCGCCTCTTCCCGCTTTTCCATAAGCCGCAGTCCGCAGCCCGCAAGCTGATCATCCAGGGTATCAAGCACTGTATTATCTGCGGCATAGCCGTTGGTTTTAAGAACCGTATTTTTAGTTTTAAGAATTTTTCGGTACTTGCGGAGGTCATCAAGATAGACCGGATCATACAAACTCTGGGTTTGGTCGAAAAACCAGCGCCGCATTTCGGGAGTACCCGCTACAAACTCCATATCCTCATGGCAAAACACGATGCAGGGGATCACCGAAAGGAGTTCTTTACGGTCATCTATGGGTTTGCCGTCAATGGTGATACTCTTTTTGTTATTTTCCAGCTTTACCGTTATCCGGTCATAGAGGGGGTCCGCCAGTTTTGCGGAAACAGAGCAATCTTTCGAACTAAAGGTTGATTGTTCATGCGGGATGAGCCTTATCGGACTAATAGCCGATTGCTCAATAGGACTAAAGTCTGAATTGATACGAACCAGCTCGCTGTCCTTTGCCCCCCTGAACGACGAGGCATAAGAACAAAAGTACAGGGCTTCAAGAAAATTGGACTTGCCTTGACCGTTCTCCCCTACCAGAAAGACATCTTTCCCCTGGGTATCGATCTCCTGATCCGCAAGATTCCTGAACGAGATGGTCCGTAACGCCGCAAAGGTCACGATTTTACCGTTAAGCCGGAAAAATCAATCAACCTGCATGGGCATTATGATATGGAAAAAGTTCTTTTCCGGAACCGGCTTAATCGTAATCGCCCGGTTAGCCTCGGAAAAGTAGATGTTTACCTCATCATCGGTCATTACCTTAAAGGGTTCTTCGAGATACCGGTAATTCAGGGCAATTGAAACCTCGTCCCCTTCATAGGAACAGGATATTTCTTCGTCGGCGTTCCCTATATCACTTTCCTCGGATTTTACGGTAATTCCCCCGGAATTGACCGTCAGGTAGATACGCCGGGATTTTTGTTCCACCAGGAGGGATACACGCTTAAGGGCATCCAGCATCTCAAAACGGCTTAAGGTAAAGGAATGGGTCTGGGTTTCCGGGATAACCCGGCGGTAATTGGGAAACTGTCCTTCAATCAGGGTTGAAGAAAGTTCATAGGAGCCGAATTTGATAAAAATCGTCTTGTCGGTGATGGAAATTGAGACCAGCCCTTCATCCCCTGCCCGTTTTAAGAGGATATTGAGAATCTTTGGGGGGATGATAATACCGGTAAAGTCCGGTACCTCACTGCCCGCATCCCTGGCAATATAGGCAAGCCTGCGGCCATCGGTTCCGACCATAACCAGCTTGTCTTCCTGCTTCTCGCAGAACACCCCGTTCATAAAATAGCGGGTTTCATCATCGGAAACCGCAAAAACGGTCTGTAATATCATTTCTTTGAACTCTTTAACCGGCAGTTCAAAGGCATTTTCGGCGGATGGCACGGGAAATTCCGGGAATTTGTCCGATGCAATGCTCTTTAACTGGAATTTTATCTTCTTGTTCTGGGGTTTGATGACGATCTTGGTATCATTTTGATCGAATTCAAGCTCCCCATCGGGGATATTGTTCAAAATCCCCAGGAATTTGTCACCAAACACGGTGGTAGAACCTTCTTCCAGCACCGTAACCGGGACCTTGGTCTCAAAATTCACCTTAATGTCGGTGGATTTGATGATAAGGGTATCGTCATGAGCCTCAAGGTAAATATTCGACAAAATGGATATCGCGTTTTTGGATAAAATGATCTCCTGGGCGATGGAGATTTCTTTAAGAAGCACGCTTCTTTCGCAGGTAAATTTCATATCTTTCTTCTCCCTAATATTATTATATTATATAAATATAATAGTAATGATAATAGACCCTTCTGAAATGTGGAAAACCACCTTAATTCCTTATCCAACCATGAATTACAGAATTCACAATCGCTGGATAAAATAAAAAGATAATCCACATTTCCACCGGGTTCCGGGTTATGCACCGGTTATCCCGACCATATTAACACATTATTAAGACTTTGCGCTAGTTTCCTTTATCGTTCTGATAAGTGTTTGTATGGTCGAGTCCAGGGTCGGGTCGGCCTTTATCCGCTCCTCTATTTTAGAGCAGGAGTGCATCACCGTGGTATGATCCTTGCCCCCAAAGTCCTGGCCTATCTCGGTGGTGGAGTATTCGGTCATTTTTTGGGAGATATACATGGCAAGCTGCCGGGGAAAAACGATGTTTTGATTTCGTTTTTTACCCTTTAGGTCCGTTAAGGACAGGGAAAAATAGTCCGCAACCACCCGTTGTATGGTATCTATGGACATATTGATCTGTTTTGGAGAGGCAAATTCATTCTTAAGCAGTTGTTGGGTTATTTCAACGGTAATAGGCTTGCCCACCAGCTCCGCATAGGCGATAAGTTTGGTTAAAGCCGACTCAAGATCCCGGACATTAGAGGAAACCTGCCTGCTTACCAGGGAAATTACCTCAACGGGAATGGAAATTTTACGGGATTCAGCTTTATTTTTGAGGATAGCGCAGCGGGTTTCAAAGTCCGGTATCTCCAGTTCCACATTCAGGCCCTGTTCAAACCGGGATTTTAGCCGTTCGGTAAGGTTTTTAAGTTCCTGGACCGGCCTATCGCAGGTAAAGACAATCTGTTTTTTGGCATTATGCAGTTCATTGAAGATATGGAAAAGCTCTTCCTGCGTGCTGTCTTTTTTTTCAAAGAAGTGGATATCGTCTATCAGGAGTACATCCACGTTGTACCGGTATTTGTTTTTAAAGGCGTTTTTTCTCTCCTGATTCTGACTAAGCATATCGACAAATTCATTCATAAAATTTTCAGCAGTGGTATAGATGATCTTACGGTCTGAATTTTCATAAATATAGTTGCCGATGGCCTGCATCAGGTGGGTCTTTCCTAATCCGACCCCGCCGTATATGAGTAAGGGACTATAGGAAATGCCGGGATTTTTGGCGGCTGCCATAGTTGCGTTGGCGGCGAAGCTGTTTTTGGTCCCAATGACGTACTTGTCAAAGGTGTAATCCTTATTGAGTTGGCTATGCCCGGATTTTTTTTCTTTGACCGACGCCTTTACCGCAGGGGAAACCGTTTTTTCGGCATTTTGAGCGTCCCCGGCGCTTTCCCTTGCCGGATTTTCTTCGACGGTCTTGGGCTTTACCTCAAAAACAAGGGAAATATCCTTACCGGTGAGGTTTTTTATCGCGGCTTCGATGTAATCCTGATACCGTTGCTTCACCTGATCCCGGTAAAACGAGGAGGGTACCCCCAGGGTAATCTGATTTTCCGTGGCTTTGAGGAATTCCAGGTTGAACCACATGGCAAATTCCTGCTCCCCCTTCTCTCTTTTGATAAGGGAGAGGGTTTCCCGCCAGAAAATCTTGTAATCATCCCATTCCGCCATCAGAAAAACTCCCGGATCAGAGTCCCATGTCCCAGGACCCTCAATTTATCAACATGTTATCCACAACCGTGGATATGCCTCAAACATGCAACTTAAACACCGTAACAGGCAATTTTCCGGTATCCGCTTAATACATGAATAGTAATATCTAGCTAATTCCTTACAGGGCAAGGAATTAGACAAAAAAATAATACTATTTACAATAGTATCATAGCTACCGGATTTTGGTCTATCAAAATAAGGTAAAAAGAAACAAAGTTATCCACAATTTATTCACACTAATTAAATGCATTGTGGATAAACTTTTGGATACCCCATTATACCTCACCTTTACTTTTAAGTTCAAGCCAAATATAATGGGAAAATGAGTTCACCTACCAACACACAACAGTCTGCCGGGGCACAGCCCGGATATTCCGCTCAAAGCATTCAGGTTCTTAAAGGTCTTGAGGCCGTCCGCAAGCGGCCCGGTATGTATATCGGTACCACCAGCATTGACGGCCTCCATCATCTGGTGTTTGAAGTAGTCGACAATTCCATCGACGAGGCCATGATGGGCCATTGCGATGACATTCTGGTGGTCCTGGAAGGGAACGACGTGGTCCGGGTTGAGGATAACGGCCGGGGTATCCCGGTGGATATCCACGCCGGTGAAGGGGTCAGCGCCCTGGAACTGGTCATGACCCGGCTCCATGCGGGGGGCAAGTTCGACAAAAACTCCTACAAGGTATCCGGTGGCCTCCACGGCGTGGGGGTCTCGGTGGTGAACGCCCTTTCCGAATGGTGCGAGGCCTTTGTCCACATCGACGGCAAGATCCACTCCCAGACCTACCACATCGGCATCCCCGACGGCCCCACCAAAGAGGTCGAGTTCTCAAAGCTGCCCTACAACGCCGAAACCCCCGCAGGCCCCAAGAGCCGGGGTACGGTGGTCCGCTTTAAGGCTGATTCCTCAATCTTTGAGACCACCACCTACAACTTCGATTCCCTCTCCAACCGTTTGCGGGAGCTGGCCTTCCTCAACAAGGGCCTTAAAATCACCATCCGGGACGAGCGGCTCTCCACCCCCAAAAGCCACGAGTTCAAGTTTGACGGCGGGGTCAAGAGCTTTGTGGAGTACCTCAACGAGAACAAAAACGTGCTCCACAAGGAGCCCATCTTTATCGAAGGGGAGCGGGATGATGTGCAGGTTGAAGTCGCCATCCAGTACAACGACGGCTTCAACGAAATCATGTACTCCTTCGTAAACGATATTAACACCCGCGAAGGGGGTACCCATCTGGTGGGCTTCAAGTCCGCCCTCACCCGTACCCTGAACGAGTACCTTAAAAAGTCCAAACAGGCCAAAAAGTTTGATGAACCCCTCTCCGGCGACGATGTGCGGGAAGGGCTGACCGCGGTGCTGTCCACCAAGGTTCCCAATCCCCAGTTCGAAGGCCAGACCAAGGGCAAACTGGGCAACTCCGAAGTCAAGGGCATCGTGGAATCCCTGGTAAACGAGCAGCTTGAACTCTATCTGGACCAGCACCCCGATGTGGTGGCCAGCATCCTGGACAAGTCCATCCTCGCGGCCAAAGCCCGTATTGCCGCCCGGCAGGCCAGGGACGCCACCCGCCGGAAGAACGCCATGGACAGCGCGGGCCTCCCCGGCAAACTCGCCGACTGCTCCGACAAGGACCCCGCATCCTGCGAACTGTTCATCGTGGAAGGCGACTCCGCCGGCGGTTCCGCCAAGATGGGCCGCAACCGCCAGTTCCAGGCCATCCTCTCTCTGTTCGGCAAGATGCTCAACGTAGAAAAGACCCGCATCGAGAAGGTGATCACCAACGAAAAACTCCAGCCCATCATTGCCAGCATAGGCGCCGGCTGCGGCAACGAGTTTACCGTAGACAAGATCCGCTACCACAAGATCATCATCATGGCCGATGCGGACGTTGACGGCTCCCACATCCGCACCCTGCTCCTCACCTTCTTCTACCGCTACATGACCGACCTCGTCGAACATGGCCACGTCTACCTCGCCATGCCCCCCCTCTACCGCGTGAGCTACGAAAAGAAAACCTTCTACGCCTACGACGATGCCGAAAAGGACCGCCTCCTTGCCGAATCGGGCCGTGACCCTGAAAAAGTCGCCGTCCAGCGCTACAAAGGCCTGGGCGAAATGAACCCCGACCAGCTCTGGGAAACCACCATGAACCCCGAACTGCGGAACATCACCCAGATACACCTGGACGACGCAGTAGAGGCGGAGCGCATCTTTACTACGCTGATGGGGGAAGTGGTGCAGCCACGGCGGGAGTTTATTGAGGAGAACGCGCTGCTGGTGGCGAATTTGGATGTGTGAGGAAAACCAGTGTGGTACAACTCAAGAATTCAAAATGCTATAAATGGAGTGCATAATTATGGCTGATTTTGCAGAAAAATATGATGTTGGACAGCTATCAGTAAACGCCATTCTTGGAAATATTGAAGCGGGTGATATAGCCATACCGGAAATCCAACGTCCTTTTGTATGGAAGCCAGTACAGGTTCGAGACCTTCTTGATTCTCTCTATAATGGTTTCCCCACGGGCTACCTCATTATCTGGCAAAACCCGAATGTTAGGCTCAAAACAGGCAAAGATGCATCGGGTAAAAAAATCCTTATCGACGGTCAACAAAGGGTAACCGCCCTAATGACAGCCATCGCTGGTATTCAGATACTTACTGATGATTATAAAGAAAAGACCATAAAAATTGCTTTTAATCCTTTGGCGGAAGGTGAAGAAGACCGTTTTGCTGTCCAGACTGCAGCTCACTTAAAATCATCCAATTGGATAAAAGACATATCTGAAATATTCAGGCCTGATTTTTTAGCAATTGACTATGTGCCGGACTATTTAACAAAAAATCCGACAGCCGATAAGAAAAAAGTTTCTAAGGCAATAGAACAGCTTGTTTCTATCAAAAATCGTTTAATCGGCGTTATCACTTTAAAGTCTGTTCTTGATATTGATGAAGTTACAGAAATATTTGTGCGTATTAATTCAAAAGGGGCTACCCTCAATCAAGCAGACTTTGCTATGTCAAAGATTGCTGCCGATGATAAATATGGCGGTCACATGCTCCGCAAAGCAATAGACTATTTTTGCCATCTGGCTATAGAACCTTCTTTTTATTCACAGATTTCTCTCGACAAAGAATTCAAAGCGTCTGATTATATTCAAAAATTAAAATGGCTAAAAGACGACAAGGATGATATCTATGACCCCGACTATAGCGATATGCTTCGTGTTGCTTTCATGTTTGCTTTTGGCCGTGGAAAATTAGCCGATCTGGTAAGCCTCCTTTCAGGCCGTGATTTTAAAGATAAAAAATTCAAAGAAGAAATAGCAGAAGATAGTTTCAGACAGCTTAATACTGGTGTATTGTCATTCATGCAGGAATTCAACTTTAAACAATTTGTACTGGCAATAAAATCCGCTGGTTTTGTTTCACCTAAATTGCTTAATTCACAAATTACCCTTGATTTTGCTTATACGTTGTTTCTATTGCTGCACCAAAACAATGAAATACAAAAAACAGAAATCAAAAAATACATTCAAAAGTGGTTTATTCTTTCTTCGCTTACGGGCCGCTATGTTGCTTCTCCTGAATCTGCCATGGACAGGGATTTGCGCAGTATATCAGAAAAAGGCTTTTTACCATTCTTTAATGAGGTTGAACAAGGCGATTTATCAGATACTTTTTGGGATGTCCAGTTAGTACAGGCCCTGGAAACTTCTTCAATCACAAGCCCTTATTTTAATGTTTTCGTTGCGGCCCAAATTTGGGGTGCAGATCGTTCTTTACTATCAAGCAGTTCCAAAGTCGCCGATATTATTTCCGCAGGAGATGTGCACCATATTTTTCCAAAAGAGTACCTAAAAAAAGAAGGAATTACCGAGAAAGCCCGTTACAATCAAGTGGCAAATTATGTCTACCTTGATACAACCGTCAACATTTCAATTGGTATGAGAAATCCTTCTGATTATTTCAAAGCAGCATTGGAACAGTGTTCAAATAACAAATTAACAGTAGGAACTATTGCTGATGAAAAATCATTTTGGAAAAATCTAAAGGCAAATTGTATTCCGAAAAATATTATCGAAATGTCCTCAAAAGACTATTCTGGTTTTTTACAACAACGGCGTGTTCTTATGGCAAAAAAAATTAAAGATTACTATAATTCATTGTGATGGCGGTATAATAAATGATTTATGAGCCGATAAAAATAGATCGCCAAAACCTATCCAGCAGATTATTCAGTTCTGCCTTGACTGGAAAACCGGCAAGGTTTCAGAGACTGATTTTTTCAAAGATTAAAGGAGTACTATGAAAATGGAAAAATCTATGACGGTTGCTGATTTATGCTTCGGGATTGAACGCAGGCCCTCTGAAACTAAATCCATGAGAATAGCAAGCTGGAATATTGAACGTCCCAGAATTGATAAAGGACCGGATAAGAATCTTTTTATCATTGAGTTAATTAAAGAGATAAATCCTGATATATTATTTTTGACAGAAACAAATTCTATTATTGACTTTTCACCGGATTATTTTAAATCACAAACAACACCTCTCCCTGAAGATTATGAACACTGCACTTATTATGATGGAGAAAACCGGGTAACTATTTTCAGCAAATATACGTTTATAGATACATCCTTTGATACCTATGATCCGTATACAAGTGTTTGCGGAGAAGTTGTTACACCGTTTGGAAAATTGGTTTTATATGGAAGTATCATAGGCAGTTTCGGTCCGGTAGGCCCGGAGAACATGAAATATTTCCAAAAAGATTTGGTAGGACAGCAAAAAGACATCAGAAAATTAAGTGAGAAAGGAAATTTATGCTATTCCGGGGATTTCAATATGTTGTTTTCCAGCGATTGGTATCGAGATGGGTATCCTAAAGAAGCGGTGCGAGATATGAATTGTTTTTTCGAAGAGACACATTTAGTGAACAAAACCAGACAAAATAAAGATTGTGCAATTCATATTGTTTTGAGCGAAGATTTTATTAAAGAATTAGCGGTTAAGTACCAAGGGCTGCCAATAAAAGGAATCTCTTTTGATCACATAAAAGGTCGTATTTCAGACCATGATTTGGTAATGATAGACATAGTAGATCCATCTTGTTGAGCATAGGTATAAATGGCAACGCGTCGATGTCTGGTTCCGCCCGGTAGGAGTTTATTAAGGAGAATGCGTTGTCGCGGTACTACAAATTAAATCAACGGAGTATAATATATGGCTAAGAAAAAAGAACCGCCCATGATCCCGATAGATTCTCTTTACAACGAAATTTCTACCCTCATAGAAAAGAGCAAACAGAAAGCCATTTCTCAGGCAAAAAGCGCCGTTACCCTGCTTTTCTGGCAAGTAGGAACCCGGATAAATAAGGAAATATTGCATCAAAAAAGGGCGGATTATGGGAAACAAATAGTCGCGACATTATCCGTTAAATTATCAGAGAAATATGGAAGAAATTTTGAATTGCGGAACCTGCGCCGGATGTTGCAGTTTGCAGAACAGTTCCCGGACAAAAAGATTGTGTCGCCACTGGCGACACAATTGAGCTGGTCCCACTTTATTGAGCTTCTTTCGCTTCAAACAACGGACGCAAAATTATTTTACGCCCATGAAACGATAGAACAGAACTTTGGGACAAAGGAATTGCGAAAGCATATTGAACAAAAGGACTATGAAAGAGTCCAGATTGCCAATACGCAGATCACCAGGAATTCGAAAATCCCGCCTAATACCTTCAAAGACCCTTATATACTTGATTTTTTTGATCTGAAAACTGCTTACATTGAAAAAGATGTAGAAGATGCGATTCTCCACGATCTTGAGAGCTTTATCCTTGAACTGGGGAAGGGCTTTACTTTTGTGGAACGCCAGAAACGAATGATAATTGACGGCGAAGATTTCCATCTGGACTTATTGTTCTATCATAGAAAATTAAAACGGCTTGTTGCTATCGAACTTAAACTGGGGAAATTCAAGGCGGCATATCAAGGGCAAATGAAGCTCTATCTCAAATGGCTCAACCGCTATGAACGGCAGAGCGACGAAAATGAACCAATCGGCCTTATTCTCTGTGCCGGTGACAGCCGTGAGCAGATAGAACTGCTTGAAATGGATAAAGACGGTATCATGGTTGCCGAATACTGGACGGATTTACCGCCCAAAAAAGAGTTGGAAGAAAAAGTTCATACTCTTTTAATCGAGGCCAGGGAGCGCATTGAAAGTCGGAAGTTATTATCTGATACTTAAAGGATATTCCGGGAGGATAAGGAAGTATATGACCGCTGAAGAATTATTGGAAACAATTAGCCTGGGCGAAATCGGCACAGTCCAATTCAGGGTAATAGCATGAGCATAATCTCCCATGAAGAATCCCGGAAGTTGTTTTTTGATATACAAAACTTGCAGGATGAATTAGCAGCCCGGTATTTTGAAAAAGATGACCAGGGCAATAAAATCGGCTATGTTCCCCGTAATAAAAATGAAGTCTTGGCCAGACTTATGGATGCCGGAAAATTGATTTATGGAACTATCCATGAGAAAGACTATCGTGACGATTGGCTTAATGTTTCAATGCAGGTTTATCTGGATGATTAATTGAGAGGTGGAACAAACGCCCAACGTTTGTAATTATCAAGTATGTTGTCCCCGTGTTCTGATTTTCTGTATTCCCCAATGGACAAGGCCGCCTATGGCAAAGCCGCAGAGACCCAGGACCAGAGCGATTTGTATGTTTAATATTGCAAAGATGATAACCAGGGCTATTACCAAAAACTCCCGAAAGCTTTTTTTTCTACGAAAGAGACGATTTGAAACATTAGGGTAGGGTACACGGCTAACCATCAGAACTCCGCAAAAAAGAGCCGCGATGGGAAGGGCCAAGGTTGTGGCAGCCTCAAGCGTATTGAAAAGCTCGCTTGAACGGTCGGCGATTTTCGGCAGAAAATCTTTTTGAAAAAGAACCAGGCTGACGATAATTCCCGCAGATGGGGTAGTGGGCAGGCCTGAAAAGTGGTTGTGATCCGATTCACTTTCTGCGTTTTCCACATTGAAACGGGCAAGCCGGATAATCGCGCACAAGGCGAATATAATCGCGGCTAAAAAAATACTCTTCCCCACGAACTTTTCCAGAAAAGCGGACTGAAAATGAATGTCTTGCCGTTCCAAATACACGCCGACCACATTCAGCATCAGAAAAGCTGGGGCTATCCCAAAACTAATCGCATCGGACAGGCTGTCCAACTGCGCTCCAAAACTGGAGGTGGTGTGGGTCAGCCGCGCAGCCAGTCCGTCAAACACATCCGCGGCCATTGCAAGAAAAATCATATAACCGGAAAGGGCAAAGAATGAAACACTACGGTGGTAAAAAACGACTATCCCCGGTTCATGTCCCCGGCTTGCATACACAATCGACAAGAAGCCGCATAGGGTATTCATCAGGGTAATGAGACAGGGAAAGATAGCGATGTATTTAAGCCGTCTCGTCTGACCTTTTGTGTTTTTCATACCCGGTACCTCACCAGCGGAGAGACGCCCGCATGAACCTTGTCGCCAATTTTAACCGCAACTTCATATTGGGCGCCTGAGTTTACCGGAAGGTAGAGTTCTGTGCGGGAACCGAATTTAATCATACCGAAAGGCTCCCCCTGTTTATACGTTTCACCAATCTTTGCGGCGCATACTATATGGCGGGCAATTGCCCCGCTAATCTGACGTACCATAAGTTTATCAAAAGGATGGGAAAGGCGCTTCATCAGAATATCGTTGGATTCATTTATTCTGCCTGATTCAGATGACATGGCGTTTTTGAACGCCCCTTTTTTGTAGGTGATGCTTTCAATTTGTACAGTGCAGGGAGCGCGGTTAAGGTGTACGCTGAAAATGCTTAAAAACATCCCTATTCTGAGGGCTTTTTCCCCAAGGTCCCCGGTCTCGACCCCGGAAATGTCGGTAATTGTCCCGTCCGCCGGGGAGTACAGCACCGTTTCGTCCCCGGTAATGGTTCTTTCGGGATCGCGGAAAAACCAGAGCATCCAGATAAAGATAAAAAAGAGGGGGATTTCACCAAAAAGACGGCCATTCCCAAGGGGGCACAAAAAAAGTAAGACCATCAGCGCAAGAACGGCGGCGGGAAGGAGGACAAGCTGGGGTAAACCATATTTTGTTAATGGCACACGCATATTTCATATTACCATTATTTTTGTTATAGGGCAATATCCCCGCTCCGGTAACCGTTAGGTTGACCGCAGACCCGTATCTGCCGGGACTTTAGGGCTGCGTTTTTTCAGTATGGTAATAATGGTCACGGTAATGATTCCGGCGGCCAGCAGAATAATCCCGGCGGCTCTATAATGTTTCTTTATCTTATCACCAAAATGATATACAAGAAAAAACAGGGTGTTCATGCTTATGGTGGCGGCGACAATATCATAGAGCGCAAAAAGCCGGAGCCGCAGGCCGGTTAGCCCTGAGCTGATAAACAGGGTATTCCTGATGCCAAAGGGGATGAACCGGCAGACAATAAAGGTCCAGATGCCGTACTTGTCCAGAGAATGGCGCATTTTTTCGAGTTTGGCTTCCGGTACCAGTTTTTGGATGCGCTTACTTTTTAAAGCGCCCTTTCGTATTCCTACCCCTATTCCATAAGATATAAAGTCGCTTATCACGATCCCCGTATAGATTGCCAGAAGTGTTGGCATCAGCAGGGAATGGTCGTTTTTGCTCAGGACGGCGCCGGCTATGATAATAAGGTCCTCGGATACGGGAACATTCAGTCCGGCCAGAAGCAGACAAACCAGCGCAAGCAGAGGAAAATATTCAATGTATTGACTCAGCATGGCAAAAAAATCAGGCATAGCAGCCATATATTTAGAGATAAAATTACTGAAAGTCAATATGAGCAGATGACTTTTTTATCAATCTTGTATATGATAGAGTAATACTGGACCCAAAGGATATGAAGATAAATGGCTGAAACCGGTAAAATATACTCTGTTGCGATAGAAGACGAAGTTAAGACCGATTACCTCTCCTATGCCATGTCGGTCATCGTGGCCCGCGCCCTGCCGGATGTGCGTGACGGCCTCAAACCCGTGCACCGGCGGCTCCTCTACGCCATGGACGAGCTGGGGCTGCGGCCCAATGCGGCCACCAAAAAGAGCGCCCGTATCGTCGGGGATGCTATGGGAAAGTACCATCCCCACGGGGATGCCTCCCTCTACGATGCTATGGTCCGTATGGCCCAGGACTTCTCCCTGCGCTACCCTGTGGTTCAGGGGCAGGGCAACTTCGGCTCCGTGGACGGCGACCCCCCGGCGGCCATGCGGTACACCGAGGCCAAACTCTCCAAAATCGGCGACGAGATGCTCCAGGATTTGCACAAGGAGACCGTCGATTTTGCCCCCAACTACGATGAATCCCTCACCGAACCTACGGTGCTGCCTGCGGCGGTGCCTAACCTCCTCATAAACGGGTCAAGCGGTATTGCCGTTGGTATGGCTACGAATATGGCTCCCCACAATCTGGGGGAAATCTGCGCTGCGGTCTGCGCCTACATCGATAACCCGGACATCACCATTGAAGAGTTGATGCACCATGTAACCGGCCCGGACTTTCCCACCGGCGGCATCATTTTCGGTAGGCGGGGCATACGGGACGCCTACAAAACCGGGCGGGGGAAGAGTATTTTTTTAGCCGCGATTATATTCGCCTTGTGCGCGATTATCCGGCTTGCCCGTTTCAATGTGGAAAACGCAGAAATTGAATCGGATCACAACCACTTTTCA
>BNVD01000013.1 GCA_025997835.1 Spirochaetia bacterium | reverse complement strand
AATAGTCCCGGTGTACTGCGGCTCCAGAGGTGAGGCCGGGGTCGGTACCGTAAATGTTAACGGCAAGGCAACGCCGGTAACGGGAGTGGTAACCAGGGTGGTAAGGTCAAGGGGGTAGTTCACCACAGCGGATGTTGCAAGCGTTTCTGTTGCAGGGTAGTCAATGGTTAGCTCAGAAGTGGAGGCATTCCAGGTCACCGATGCGCCTGAAGGACCGGTAAAACTCGTAACGCTTGTAAGGGTATACCCGCTCGGTGCCGCCGTATACCAGGCCGCCGCATTATCATTCGGGCCGGGCTGGGTTTTGGCGGTCAGGGTAACAACGGCTTTATACACGGTACCGGCCGCAAAATTGGCGCCGGCGAATGGAGTACCAGAGAATGTAGTGCCGCCATCGGAACTTTCATACCATACGATGGTTCCGGTGTACCGTTCCTGCTCGGGGAAGACGGTCGGCGGAGCCGCGCCTTTATGGGGGTCAATCTTGCCGGTAAAATCAATCGCGTCAGCAGCATCTCCAGAACCAGGACCATTGACGATTGACGGATTATCCCAGTCTACCGGACGAGGCAACTGAGACGCAGTCCGTGGGAAGGTAAGGGTTACGACGCCGCTGTTGGGCGCGTTGGTCACCGTTGTTGCCCCTCCTCCATTGAGCGCAACATAACTATGGGTAAACCAGTTCGCCGGTACGCCGATGAAGGTACGGCCGGGAGTGACCGTCAGGGAAAGGATGGCTTTATACACCGTAGAAGCCGCAAAACTACCGGTAACCGGATTACCGTTGATATCTTGCCATACAATAGTTCCGGTGTACTGGCTCTGAGCGGCAACTGTTGCCTGCGGTGTGCCGCCGTTAGTGGGCACGAAAACCACCGAGGTAAGATCAAAGGCGTCTACCCGTACGGGCGGGGTAGCGGAAGTCTGCGGGAAGGTAATGGTTACCGTTATCCCGGTAACCGTACCGGGATCGTTTTCCGGTATGCCGTCGGCGCGGGTATGGGTAAAGTGGTCAGCCGGTACGTTGAAGAAGGTATAGCCGGGTTTGGCGTACAGGTTCACAATAGCGTAATACACCGTATTGGCCGCAAAGGCGCCAAGAAGCGGATTTCCACCGCTCCTTCTCCATGCAATGGTTCCTGAGTATTGGGTCTGCTCGGGGAAAGTTAGCTGCGGCGGTTCGCTGTTAACGGGCGCGGCAACCAGGCCGGTAAGATCGAAGGGACCGGCTACCGTGACGGCGGTCGCCGGGAATGTAATAGTAACCGTTATAAAGGTTCTACCGTTACCGGTGGTACCATTCGGGCCGGCGGAGTTTGCGGGGTTTGGGGGCGTTGTTGCGTCCGCGCCACTGTGGGTAAAGGCGTTCGCCGGGATGACGTTGAACGTATAGCCGGGTTCGGCGGTCAGGGTAAGGTCGGCTTGATACACGGTACCGACCGCAAACTCGGCGCCGGTAAATAGAGCAAATGAACCACCGCCGATATCTTCATACCATAGGCCGGAGGGGCCCGCCGTCACCGTATACTGCTCCTGAGCGGTATACGCGGTCTGCGGGGCAACGCCGGCAGCGGGAACGGGAATCAGACTGGTAAGATCAAACGCGCTTACCGGGGCAGGGTCGGTTTCTGGGAAGACAATGATTACCGTACCGCTGTTGACGGCGTTGGTTACCAGTGGGTTACCGGAGGTATCAACATCTGCACCGGTATGGGTAAAGCTATCTGCCGTTACGCCGTAGAACGTATAGCCCGGCGGCGGACTTGTTTTGGCGGTCAGTGTAACAACGGCTCTATACACGGCTTCCCCCGCAAAAGTACCGGTTATATCGGACCAGACAGGAGTGGCCTGTCCATCGCTTTTTTGCCACTGGATGGTTCCTGTGTACTGGTTAGCGGTGGTAACCGCGGTCGGCGCGGCCACGCCGACCACGGGGGCGGCAATGTGAGTGGTAAGAGCGAGGGCGGTTACCGTAACGGCGGTTTCTGTGAAGGTAATGGTTACCGTTACCGTGGTGCCGGTGGTACCGGGTACGATATCGTCGGTTGGCGTTCCATCTGCGTTGGCATGGGTAAAGCAGTTCGACGGCAAACCGGCGAAGGTATAGGCATCGGTGGTGATCAGGGTAACGACGGCCTTATACTTCGTGTTCGGAAGGAACGGAAAGAGAACCGCAGTACCATTGGTATCTTTCCAGTCGATGGTCCCCGTATACTGGGGTTTAGCAATCTGCGTGGAATTCGGCAGGTCGCCGGTAGCGGGAGGGGCAACCAGAGCGGTAAGATTACGGGCGCCTGCGGGCATGGGGGTCTTCTGCCCCGCAGCGACGGTCGCCTGAAAGGTAATGAGTACCGTACCACTGTTGGCCGCGTTGTATACCTCCGTGGCATCTTGGTAGGTAAAGCCGCCGGCCTGAACACCATCGAAGGTATAGCCGGGTTTGGCGGTCAGGGTAACGCGGGCTTTGTACACCGTACTGGGCTGAAAATCACCGGAAACCGGATTACCGAAGTTATCCATCCAGTAAACGCTTCCTATGTACTGGGTCTCATTGATAACCGGATTCACCGGTGGTGTATTTCTGACGGGGGCGGGAACCAGAACGGTAAGATCGAGCGCGGTTACGCTGTTGGTGGTGGCCGGGAAGATGATGGTTACCGTGCCGCTGTCGGCATCGTTCAATACCTGGCTTTCCCCGTTAATAACTGCCGCCTGGCCGTGGATAAACTTATTTTCGGGCACACCGTCAAAGGTATAACCGGGTTTGGCGGTGAGGGTAAGAATAGCCTGATACACCGTATTGGCAGCAAAGGTACCGGTAACCGTCTGGCCCGAGGCATCCTGCCATTCGATGGTTCCGGTATACTGGGTCTTGTCAATTTTCTTGGCACTAGGCTTCGTGCCGGTAACCGGAGCCGTAACCTGGGAGGTCAAGGCAAACTCCGTTACCGGGAGCGCATTTGGGATACCTGCAGGATTAACCGATGTGGGACAGCCTGAAAAAACCAAAACCCCGGCCAACAAGAGAAGCGGGGGAATCGCGGACTGAAGTCCGGCGAATTTGTGTGTGGCGGTTTTTAATCCGCAGGGTATTGATTTTTTCATACTACTTGCCTCCTGTAATTATTCTTCTTTTACCGGCTAATACGCCGACCAGGGCGCGCTTACGGTAGCGCTGCTTAAACCGGTATTCAGGCCTGTGCCGGGAGGATTATTATTTTTCACGGCGTTTGGCGAACCGGTTATCCGAGCGGTGGTCCCCGTCATGACCAACCTGCCGGTTGATGCCAGGTTCACCCCGAGCGTACTGGAGGTGATACTTCCGCCGGACATGTTAAATTCGGCGTTGCCGGACACGTGTACCCCAGCCGTGCCGCCGGTATTCTGTATTGTCCCCGACGTCATGTAAAACCTGCCGGTTGACGCCTGGCTCACCCCGATCGTATTGGAGGTGATAGTTCCGCCGGACATGATAAATTCGGCGTTGCCGCCCACTTGTACCCCAGCCGTGCCGCCGGTATTCTGTATTTTCCCCGATCTCATCGCGAACTGGGACGCGCTATCCACAATCACACTCCCAACCAAAGTGATGTCTCTTAGCGTAGCCACCACAGCGCCGGATATGCGCACAGTTCCGGTGATGTTAACGGTCGACCGTCCGGTTAGACCGAGGTTTTTCGGGAGGGAGGTGGGGGTATACGCCAGCAGGCCCGTCGATACATTGTCCATAAAATAGATTTCCGCAGGCTGCTCGGCGACGGTGCCGTAATCCGGCCATTCGTATTTGTAGGTCGAGTTGGTGTACCAGCTGGTTATCCTGGTCATAACCGCGCTAAAGGGTATGGGATCCGTGATCTCAAAGCCAGAATTACTGTTGGCGCCGGTGGAAGACACGTACCACCGGGTCGTGGGGATAACATCCAGCCGGAAGGACACGGTATACGGTTGGCCCGCAGCTCCGGTTACCGGCGCGAAGCCTGTTGGGTACGGCGTTACGTTTGCGGAGAGTGTTGTGGTCCCCGCCTTCAGCCCCCGAAGCGTGATGGTAGCCTTCACTAAGTTTCCGGTTCTTTCGGTATGGGTGATATTGCTAATGCTCGCCATGGTGCTGTTCTGGACGCTCCATGTCGGATTGCTACTGCTATCGCTATCAATCCAAACCTCCACCTTTCTATCTGCGGTTATGTAGGTCGCAGCTAGATCCCCCACGAATATGACAATAAACCCTTCGTCCGCCCCCCGTATATCCGTAGTGGGATCAACCGTGTATACGTGTATCCGTACCGTCCCTTTCGTGGTTCCCAAATTGATCTTCAGAGTGGTAGAGGCAGCTTGCGGCACACCCGGACTGGCCCCCCCCGTCGTAAGGGCAGTATCAAGCTCTGCGATGTTGTTCCTGTCATGAATGGCGGTTTTTACATTGCCCTCCGGTTGAGCAAATTCCCATACGAGGTGCGTCGCATTCGCCGGCCAGGGCGTAAAAACGCCCTGGAGTTCCACTTGCCTATTCCCCCCCCCGTAAAAGGTCTTCCCATTCCAATCCGTCGTATCCCAATTCGCAGTGGACAGCCTGGCGCGGATCTCCAGCTTATGCGCCGGCTCCGGTACCACGGTGACATCGCAGCTCACCGTTTCGCCGCGGGCGCCGGTGGCAGTCACCTTCACCGGTACAAGCGGTGTGGTCGGCGACACCCCCGTTACCCGTGCGGTCTGTCCTTTCGCCGACGTCGACGTCGTCAACACCGGCGACATCGTCGCTTGCGCGTGATTACTGGAAGTCCAGTGCAGGGCTGGTTCGGGGAGGTGCTCCGGGTGACCCGGCGTGGGGTAATACGGCGGGACAAAGTTGACCTCCACGTCGGTGGGGGAACCGGCGGTACCTGTTCCCGCCACGGTAGAAGAACCTGCGTACAGGGTTATGCTGGGGGCGTTAACGGTAAGGATCCGCGGCAGAACCTCTACAGGACAGTCAACGACAAGTTCGCCATTCGTATAGGCGACAACCCTTGCGGATGTTCCCAGCGTGGCGTTGAGACCCGTCATCTTTCCTCCGTCCTGCTCCACCGAGACAAACGTACCGCCGGTCTGCACTGCCCAAATCGTCGCCGGAAACAGCGGCAGCCACATGCCATTGATGGGGGGCTCCTTTACTTCGTCAACGTACAGCACCATCGGCGAGGTAAGGCGCACCGAAACATCACAGTCAAAAAAGTTGCCGCTGCCGCGCGGATACTCCGCGTGGACGCTGGTTCGTCCCGGCACCACCCCGTATACTGTTCCAGCAGCATCAACGGTTGCAATGGTTGAGTCATCGCTGGTCCATGCAATAGCCGCCTGGTTCGCGGTCGGCATCGTGGTGTATAGGGTTTCACCGGTCGCCAGATCGATCACGACGGAGGACTTTTCAAGCCGTAACGGTACGTTTATAAGGTACTGGGTGACCAGGTTACCGTTGATGTCCGTTACCGTAAGGGAAGTCGTCCCCGCCCCAACGGCGGTAACCGTTAGCGCCTGGCCGGTAACGGTGTCGGTTGTACCGGGGACACCGGGCACAGAAAGCACGGCCACATTCATATCGTTGATATGCCAGATTGATCCGGGCGGCACAGTAGCCGCGCCGGGTTGCCCAAAGGGCGGTGGTAAATCTTGGTAGATAGGCGGCGGGGTCGGCTGGGGGGTGGGCGGCGTCGTTCCCTGATAATTGAGCGGCGCGTTCAGCGTGACAACCTGCCCCAAATGCTCTTCCACCCTGACCACGCACTGGGCGGTAACGGGGGTACCCGGCGAGGAGGGCGTAATGGGCACACCCGTAGCGCCGTCATACAGCGTCGCTACCGTAATAAGCGCCTCCCCGACGTAGCCACCGATAAGCGTCAGGGTACCGTCCGGATTAGTGTTAAAGGAACTGAAAATGGCGGCGTTATTGGTAGACCACTCTGCCTGACCGTACGCTATTGTCGAGCTCAGCGTCCTGCGGTCATACAGGCCGGGACTATCCAGGTAGAGCATAAGGGCTCCCGGATTGATGGTCAGCGGCACCGTAACCACACACTCTGCCGTCACCCCCTTGTACCCTGCCGTAATAACCGCCGTCCCCGCCGAAAGCGCCGTTACCCGGCCCAAGTCGTCTACCGTCGCAACCGCGGTGTTGCTGGTTGACCAACTACTCCCGGAAGCCGCAAAGGTATAGGGCAGGGTGGTATACAGTTGTTCCGTAACCCCTTTCTCGATGGTCCGGGAGGTATATTCAAACCGCAGCGGTACGGTGACCTGGTATACCTGGTAGAGGCTGCCGTCCGCGTTTTCGGCCGTAACAAAGGTCCTCCCCGTGTCCATGGCCGTAAGCGTTACCGACACTCCGGTAACGGTACTCCCTGCGGGTGCCCAGTCTGCCACCGTAGGATCGCTGTTCCTCCAGGTCGTCGTTGAAGAAGAGGCCGTTATTGTCAACGGGCCGGTAGGCGTCGGGGTAGCCGGCACCGGCGCCGGACGCTGGATCGGCAAATTCCTGATATAGGTTACCCCCGAAAAGGTATCCATGACCGTTACCGGACAAACCGCGGTAAGGGGGTTTCCATCGCCATCGAGCCAGGCCGTGGTTGCCGTAATAGTTGCCAGTCCGGAGGATACACCGGTAACCGTCAGGGCCCCGGTAGCGGAATTCTTGGTTATGGTCGCAATACCCGTGGAGGGGGCGATGGTCCAGGTTACATCCGGCGTTGTTGAGGCAGTCAGTATTTGCGTGTTCAAACTGGCGGAGTCCCGAATGAGGACGAGCCCTGCCGGGTTAATGGTCAGCGGCACCCGGATTGCGCAGTCGGTAAACGTGTCGTCGTCGGCGGTAGCTCTCAGTATCGCCGTCCCGGCCGTCAGAGCCTTTAAGGACACCGGAACACCTGCGCGGGATTTGGTACTAGTCATTTCCATACCGTTTTCTACGATAACCACCACATCGACACCCGCAGTGTCGGAGATGATTTTCCAGGTGACGTTGTCAAAGCCGTTGATGACCGGGGTTAACTTTGCCGTCACGAGCGTACTATTGAGCCTCACGGGTATAGTCAGGCTTGTCACGACATTGTCAGTCATGGTTACTATATCTACCTTCTCTATCTTCGCCGCGCCTACCCTTACCAGGATGGTATCGGATTCGCCGTTGGCATTTGTCGCTGTAAGCGATGCTTCTCCCTCCGTGAGTGCTTTTACCATTACCAATTGGCCGCTGGTTGATGTCGGCGGCGTGTTCCAGGGTGTGGAATTCAACTCTATGATGGCGGGGGTGGAGGGGGCGAGTGACCATGTTACACTGGGACTATTGCCGAAGAGTACCTTTGCGTCTATGTACTTTTCGTCGCCGATGGTGACAAAAACCAGCCTTCCAGAGGAGTCCAATCCCGAACCGCCAATCTGTATTCCCTTACTAGGTACCGCGTCAACCTGTATCGTACAGGTTGCGGTAAACTGGTTGCCGTCATCGTCCTGAATCGTGGCGTATACCTTCGTACTCCCCACCCCAATGGGCGTTACTGTGGCTTTTGGCACTCCTGTTCCGTCATTAAACTCGATAAACGTGGCAATCTGCGGGTTTTGGGATGACCAATACACCACACGGGTGGTCGCAGTATCCGGCAGTACTTGGGCGGTCAGCGTTACCGAAGTGTTGCTGGTGTTAAGCACGACTATGTTCGGATTCCCGAAAAAGCTGATCCCCGTGGGCTGTATTGTCCCACTCCCGGGGGGTATCGTCGGCTTCACTACGTCGCTTTCGTTGTTCAACGGGACATTCGGCGTATATGAGACCGGGCAGCCCGAAAACATCACGGCCATAAGGATAAACGCAACCCCGGCGGCCCCCAGCGTGCTCTTTTTTAATACGGTCATCATAACCCTCCTAATTAAGTCAATATCGGCAACACAACATAATTCTTGAGCCGCGTACATACCGGCCCCTTACCTATAGAATATAGTGGAGGGTATGCCAAAAAACAATAGTTTTCCTCAAAAAAACATGATATACTGCCCTTCTATGAAGCTCGCGCCGCCCTACGCCCTTATATATGAAGATGATTGCCTCGCCGTGGTGAATAAAGCCGCCGGTATCGCCGTGGGAGGCGACCGCTGGGATGAGGCTGCGGAACGGCTGGACACCCTTGTAGGCCAACGGTACCGGGTTTGGACGGTACACCGCATCGACCGGGACACCTCAGGCCTGGTGGTATTCGCACGGGACGCGGAGACCCACCGGCGGCTTTCTGCGGCCTTTGAAAACCGGCAGGTGACGAAACGGTACATCGCCGTGGTCCACGGGCGGCTCTCCTGGACAGAAACGGTCTGCGATCTCCCCCTGGTCCCCGATGGGGACAAACTGCACCGGACCATCATCGATAAGTACCGGGGTAAGCCATCCATTACCCGGTTCCGGCTTCTGGGGGGTGCGGGTAACTACAGCGTGGTAGAAGCCGCCCCGGAAACCGGCAGGACCCACCAGATACGGGTCCATCTGGCAAGTTTGGGGCATCCTGTCGTCTGCGACCCCCTGTACGGCAAGTCTGCGGGGCGCAGCATTGAAAAGGGCGTGTTTCTTTCGTCCTTCAAGAAGGGCTGGCGGGGGGAGGCGCTTGCCGAAAAGCCCCTCCTGGACCGCCTGGGCCTCCACGCCGCGTCCCTTACCTTGCCCGCCTGCGGCACGGACCCCATCTTCTTCAACGCCCCCCTCTCCCGCGACCTGGCCGCCCTGATCAATCAAATGAAAAAGTGCGGTATTATGGAAGAAATTTAGCCATCTACCTATCGGTAGCTTGTGGTTGAATTTTTTGAATATTTCTTGTTTTTTGGAATCGTTTCAACTATATTTAAACTGATGACGCTTGAAAATCTAAGGGTTTCTGCCGATACTGGTAGAGCCGACATGGAGGTTGTTATGAAAAAGTCTGTTACATTTACCGCCGTCTCCGTCATGGTGCTGGCCGCCGTCCTTACGACGGCTCTGGCCGGGTGTAGTCCTCCGCTTATTGACTCAGTCCCCCTGCCGCCGGCCTATCCTGAGGGCACGGTGATCTACACCGACGCAGTTCCGGGATTATCCGTCAACTGGACCCGAAAGTCAGGAACCATCGACCCGAATTCGATCTACCCGGAAAGCGATGCCATTAAGGCGTCCCTGGCGTTCTACAATGTCTGGCATGAGTTTGAATCGGCGCTGGAAAGCCGGCCCTACTACCTGGCGGCTATAGCCCCCAGCGACCTGGCGGAGCTGAATGCGTCCTTTAGCAACCGGCCCTTTGCGGTGATTGGCGATCGGTACTTTGAACGGGAAGTGAAGGGCGGCGCCTGGCAAGCGTGGCAGGAACGGAAATTTGACGTTTGGCAAAAAGATAGCACTGACAATAAATGGAAAATCAACAATAATCCGGGAAATACGAACAGTGGGGGCACCGGAAAGGCTCCGAAGGTATACTATTCACGGTACAACGGCACTGATGATGACCGGATGCAAGAGTATGATAGACTTGTGGAGAATATCAACGGCATTATAGAAAAACTAAACGCCTCCACTTTTGCCGACCAGACCTCCGATGCCTGGCTCCCCATGCAAACGGTGATCAATTCCATGAACGATTTTGTTGGGCAGAACGCCGTTCGCCAGGGCAATTTTAACGATCAGTTTTTGCGCCGGGATGCCAATGGGCAGATAATCACAAATGCCGCATTACGGGCAGAAACGGACCCGGTTAGGGCCGCCGGGATTTATGGTATGTTTTACGGGTTCACAATCAGGCCTCAGGACCACTTATACCCTCTGGGAGATTATGTTGCGAGCCGTAATGCGACATTTGCAGGATTGTGATTATGAAGCCAATTACCGAAACCATGATGCTATTGCTTCTGTCCGCGGTTCTTACCGGTGTGCTTTCGGGCTGTCCAACCGGGACTACCCCCGAAGGGAGCGGCGTCGAGCCTGATTTCAGCGGCACCCCCCTCATTATCAACCTTTCCCCCGATGATCCGCGCTATGACCCCGATACCTTTAACCCGGTCTTTACGGTCAGGGTGGGGGACACCCTGTATGTGGATACTGCCGACCTCGCGGACAGCAATCCCCTGATCGAGAATGGTGAGTATTTCTATTTTTGGTTTCGGGCCGGAAACGACGGAGAAGGCATACCCATACCCGGAGCATATCAGGCATCCTATACCACGGTTTCAGCCGACATTGGTTGCACTATTTGGGTAGTGGTTCACGGTTCAGGCTATCAGGGCGGCGTTGAGAGCGACCCCGTTGGATCGGTGCAACGCGCCCTTTAGTGCTTGAAGTGCCGGGTCCCGGTAAGGACCATGGCAAGCCCCAGCCGGTTGCAGGCTTCAATCGAAGCCCGGTCGTTTAGGGAACCCCCCACCTGAACAATGGTCTTGATACCCGCCGCCGCCGCCGCTTCCACTACATCCGGGAAGGGGAAGAACGCATCCGATGCCAATACCCGTGCGGGATCGCCCGCTGTGTTTTTTGCGGCCCGGCTCAGGGCCAGTTCCGCCGCCCATATACGGTTGGTCTCGCCGCCGCCTATGCCTACCGCAGCCCGGTTCTTCACCACCACGATGGCGTTGGACTTGACGTAGCCTACCGCCCGCATCCCGAAGATCATCTCAGGTATATCCTCCGGGAGCGGCGCAGCTTTGGTTACCACGTCCCACTTTTCAAGGAGCTTACGGTTCGCCTCCTGCACCAAAAGGCCGCCATCCACCGCAATGTACTCTTTTTCTTCTTTGGGTGCACGGGTGGAACGGATGATCCTGAGGTTCTTCTTTTTTTTGAGTATCTCCAGAGCGGCAGGGTCGAATTCCGGCGCAATCACTATTTCCAGAAACAGTTCCCCCAGCTTTTCCGCCGTGGCCGGGTCTACAACCGTATTACCGGCAACAATACCGCCGAAGATCGAAACCGGATCGCAGGCGTAGGCTCTGGTGTAGGCTTCAAGCAGGGTTGACCCCAGAGCGATGCCGCAGGGGGTGTTATGCTTTACCGCTACACAGGCCGCCGCCGCGCCCTGCGGGGCAAGCCCTAACGCCGCCGCGTCCGCCTCACCCTGGGGCGGCGTTCCGTCGGCGGCAAGGCCAAAGGCGCACACCGCTTTCCAGGCCAGGTCCAGGTCCCGGATATTGTTGTAGCTCAACTCCTTCCCGTGCAGTTGTTCCATAGACCCCAGGACGCCGGGCCGGTCGGTGTTGACGTAGAGCGCCGCCGCCTGATGGCCGTTCTCGCCGTAGCGCAGGGTTTGTGCTTTCTTAACCGACAGGGGAAAGTAGTCGGGATACGCTTCGTCCAACAGATACCGCGCAATGGCTGCGTCATACGCCGAAGTAAGATCGAACACCTTCCCCGCCAGATGCTTCCTGAACGCTGTCTGCGCCGCAGTATCACTGTTGCCCTGAATCCCCGCAAGCGCCTCGGCGTAATCCGCCGGGTCGGTAAGGACGATCACATCCCGGTAGTTTTTCGCCGCCGATCGCAGCATGGTAGGTCCGCCGATGTCGATAAATTCTACCGTTTCTTCCAGCGAAAGGGCCGCCTGCACCTTTTCAAAAAACGGGTAGAGGTTGACGCACACTAAATCGATCGTGGAGAGCCCCAGTTTTTCCAGGGTCTCGATGTGGGACTTTTCAGAACGCCGCGCGAGGAGCCCCGCGTGAACGGCGGGGTGCAGGGTCTTGACCCGCCCGTCAAGACATTCGGGAAAGCCGGTAATGGCCGAAACATCCGTAACCGGCAGCCCCTGTTCCTGCAAATACTTCGATGTCCCGCCGGTAGAAAGGATCTCCCACCCCGCTTTAACCAGCGCGGAAGCCAGGTCCGCCACCCCCGCCTTGTTGTACACACTGATAAGCGCCCGCTGTTTCTGTTTCATGATATACCCCCTATCCTCTTTATCATCATTACCGTACCTTCGACGATGGCGATGTGTTCTTCCTGGTGAATACGCTCCGCCAGCGTTTCAGGCGTGTCCTGGACCTCCGGCCCGCGCAGTATTGCTACCCGCCGCTGAAGCAGGATGGGCCCGGTGTCGGTTCCCGCGTCCACAAGGTGCACCGTACAGCCCGACTCGGTTTCCCCGGAGGCCAGTACCGCCTGATGCACCTTTTCCCCGTACATCCCCTGTCCGCCGAATTTGGGCAGTAGCGCCGGGTGCAGGTTTATGATCCTCCCGGCGTAACGCCGGACGATCTCCCCCTCCAGTATCGAAAGGAACCCCGCCAGTATGATAAGGCCGATGTCTTGCGCCTCCGCAATTGCGAGTATCCGGTCCGACAGTTCCCGCCGCCGCGCCGTTACCGCAAGCGTCCGGTCTGGCTTCTCCGTCAAGGCGGGTATCCCCGCCGCCTTCGCCCGCTCAAGGGCATACGCGTCCGCCCGGTCGGAAATTACCGCCGTGATGACACCGCCGCCATCTGCACAGCGAAAGCGCCCGGCCTTTTCCGCGTCTATCAGCGCCTGGAGGTTGGTCCCGCTACCAGATACCAACACCAGTATCCGCACCGGGCCTTTGCCGTCTACTGCCAAATCATCCTCCCTTTCAAGGTGCCTTACACCATAGGCGTAAACTTTTTAGAAGAATTTAACCACAGAGAACACGGAGAACACGGAGTTTTTGAGTAAAAATTCTTCTCTTCTCTGTGTTCGCAGACCAAAGGTCTGACGTGCTCTCCGTGGTTTTTCTTCTTCATTATTTACGAAACTCGACTTTCGGCCTCTTACACAAAGCGTACCACCGGCGCTTCGCGCTCCTGCGCGGTCTCAACCTTGCCAATCTCCCACGCGGGGAAGCCGGCCTCCTTCAAATAGCCGGTGGCCCGTGCGCTGTCGGCAGGGGCTACGGCGATAACAAAGCCAATTCCCATATTGAAGGTATTAAAAAAGAGCTTCCGCAAATCCGTATCGGTTTGGAGCAGTTCTGTGCCGTTCGTCAGAGCCGCAGTCCCGGAAAGGCCGCAGTCCGCAGCACCCGCGGCAATACGCGAGAATATTGGCGGAATCTCCCAGGACCCGGAGCGAATCACCGCGTCAAAGGCCGCGCCGGCGCCAAACATACGGGGGATGTTTTCGTAGAAGCCGCCGCCTGTGATATGGGCCATGCCGCGGACTTCGACTTCTTCCAGTAAGCCCAGCACCGGCTTGACGTACAGCCGGGTCGGTTCCAGCAGCGCCAGCCCAAGGGGTTTGCCCCCAAAATCCTCACGCAGATTGGGAAGGGCTTTTCGGATCAAACTGAATCCGTTGGAATGGGGCCCGGAAGAAGCGATACCGATAAGGGTGTCCCCCTCGCGGATTTTGCCGCCGTCCACGATGTGCTTCCGGTCCGCGATACCCACGGCGAACCCCGCCATATCGTACTTTCCCGCGTCGTAGAAGCCGGGCATCTCGGCGGTCTCGCCGCCCAGAAGGACGCTCCCCGTCTCAAGGCACCCCGCCGCAACACCTTTAACCAGTTCCGCCGCAACATCGGCGTCGAGCTTGCCGCAGGCCAGGTAGTCCAGAAAGAACAGGGGCTTTGCGCCGTGGCAGAGTATGTCGTTTACACACATGGCCACACAGTCGATACCAACGGTGTCGTACTTTTTCAGTTGAAAGGCGATCTCCAGCTTGGTTCCCACGCCGTCGGTCCCGGACACCAGCACCGGCTCCTCCATCCCCTTCCCGGCTTTGACAAACTCCGCAAGGGAAAACATCCCCGCAAAACTGCCAATCCCGTTGAGGACTGCCGCCTTTGTTGCCGCGTTGCCATTGGCGATTTTCGCAAGCTCCCGGTACTTCCCCACCGCCCGGTAGCCTTCCTCGATGTTTACCCCAGCCTGTTTGTAGTCCATATAGATTCCTTCTAGCAGTTTGTTGCACTTCGTGCAATTCAATAGTAAAAATCGGCTTTCAAGTCGATTTTTACCCTGCAAACTCCGTGAGGAGCCCGTTAATAGCAGGTTTTTTGCGGCATCAAGCGCAAAAAACCTACAAGTACAACAGGCTCCTAGTTCTTGCCGGCGCAGGCCGCCGCGAATGCCGCAAACAGCCGTTCCGCGTGCGTATGGTACTCGTCCATCCGTTCCGGGTGCCACTGGACCCCGATGGTAAAGGGATGGGGCTTACCGTACCGGCACACTTCGGCTCCGTCCGCAGGCTCAATTGCTTCTATAATGCCGTCATGGGCATGGGCCGTTGCGGTAAACCCCGGCGCCACACGGTTCACCGCCTGATGGTGAAAGGAATTCACCGGAATGGCGACGGTGTCCGGGCCGTTGGCAGTACCCTCGGTGGGCGCCGCTTCATCAAGCAGAATATGGGCCAGGTAAGAAGTACGCGCCACGTCAACCTCGTGTACCGGGGTATAGGCGGGCGCTTTTTGGGCATGCATCTGCACGAGCTTCTGCGCCGGACGGCACTGGCTTGCTATATCCTGAAACAGGGAGCCGCCAAGGGCGACATTCATGGCCTGAATACCCCGGCAGATTCCCAGCAGGGGCTTACCCTGCGCAATGGCGTAACGGCAAAGGGCCAGTTCAAAGCGGTCCCGTTCTTCGGTAAAGGCGCCGTTAAACGCGTAGTTTTCTTCGTTGTAGATGCGGGCGTCCATATCATCCCCGCCGCTCAGAAGCAGACCGTCAACGCCCGCAATGATTGCCTCCGCAATGGTTTCATACTCATCCGTAAAGCGGACATGGGGCGCGGGCAGTACCAGCGGCAAGGCACGGGCCCGGTACAGCGCCGCCGCGTAACTTTCGTTGAGAAAATGCTTCCGCGTCCCCCCCGCTTCCAGGTCGGCGGTAACCCCGATACGGGGCCAGCTTTGTATCGCCATAGTGTATTTAGTCTGGGGGGAATGGGCGGGGCCTGTCAAGGCGATGATGCGATCAGCACACAGACAGAAGAAAATAAACCACAGACCACACTGACAACACGGATTCCTGCTTTCTTATCCCCTCCTTTGTCCGTGTGGTCCGTGGTTAAATTCGGAATTCCCGCGCTCCCCATCCCGGTGCGCTTTCAGAATTTCCGGTTATGGCGTATACTGAACCCATGTTGAATCATGAGCGTTTTTGTAATGCCATCAGAATAAAAACCCTGTGGCCGGAGGGTGCGTCAAAGGGGGAGCGGGAAGCGCCCCTCACCGCGTTTCAGGAGTTTCTGGCGACGGCCTATCCCGCTTTTCATCAAACGGCGGAGAAGTGGGTGTTAAGCCCCTATTCGGTGATTTACCACTGGAAGGGTACGGCCCCAACGGGAAAGCCGGTGTTGTTTTTGGCCCACTACGATGTGGTGCCGGTGGAGGCGGAAAAGTGGTCCGTCGATCCTTTTGGGGCGGAGGTGAAGGACGGCTATGTCTATGGCCGGGGTACGCTGGATATGAAGAGTATCCTTATCGGCATCATGGAAGGGGCGGAGGTGCTCTGCGTCGAAGGGTTTCAGCCTAAGGAGGATGTCTGGTTTGCCTTTGGGGGGGACGAGGAGCGGACCGGTTTGTTGGGGGCGCAAAACACGGCGGCCTGGTTTAAGGAAAAGGGCATACGGTTTTCCTGGCTGCTTGACGAGGGGACCCCCATCGGACAGGGTCTGTTTCCGGGTCTTGCTGCGCCTATGGCCCTGTTCGGCATTGAGGAGAAGGGCTTCCTGAGCGTGGATTTGACGGTACGACAGCAGCCGGGACACGCGTCCCAGCCCACCGCTGTTCAGGCGGCGGCGGTGCTGGCAGAGGCCCTGGTGCGGCTGTCGAAAAAGCCGTTCCCCTTTGCCCTGACCCCGGCCATAGCAAGTTTCTTTTCCCGGCTGGGCCGTTTAATGCCGGGCTTTCAGGGCTGGGCGCTGCGCCACGCCCGCGCCCTGGGGCCGGTCTTCTTCAAGGCCGTGGCGGGGAACGCCACTATTGCGAGCCTGCTGCATACCACCCTGGCCATGACCCAGCTTGAAGGCAGCGCCGCGGACAATGTGATGCCCTCCGCGGTACGGGGGGTCCTCAACCTCAGACTCCTGCCGCCCTGGACGGTGGAGCGGGCTTTAACCTTTGTCAAAAAGGCGGTTGCCGATGACCGGGTGGAAGTGAGCATCCACGGTCAGGGAAACAACCCGATCCCGGCAAACCCGGAACACGCCAAACTTGCGGGACCGGGCTGGATAGCTATGGAAGCCGCCCTGACCGAAACGGTCCCGAACGTCCCCATACTCCCCTTCATCATGGTAGCCGCCACCGATTCCCGGTACTTTAAGGACATCGCCGGGGGCATCTTCCGGTTCAATCCCTTCATCCTGGATTCCAAAGAGATAGCCCTGATCCACGGCCACGATGAGCGTGTTTCTCTGGAAAACCTGAACCGCGGGGTGCGGTTTTACACCGCCCTGTTAAAGCGGCTTTAGTATGGCAGAAACGGGTATTCAACAGAACGTTCCCCTTGACGAAAAAGCGGCGCTGATCCGGGCGGCCTCCATTACCGCCCTGGCGGGAAACCTGATTCTGTCGGTGGTCAAGCTCGTTGCGGGGTTTGAGGCGGGGAGCCTCGCGGTGGTTGGGGACGGCATCGATTCGGCGGTGGACGTACTCATCGCCGTGATGACCCTTATCGTGGCAAAGGTGATTTCCCGGCCTGCAGATCAGGGGCATCCCTGGGGGCACGGACGGGCCGAAACGGTGGCAACCATACTGCTGGCCTTTACTCTGTTCTTTGCCGGAGGACAACTCATCCTCGATTCCGCCAAGAATCTTGTCTTCCACACCCACCAGGAAGTACCGGAATACCCGGCCTTTATCGCGGCGGCGGTGTCCATTGTGGGCAAGCTGCTGTTGGCCTGGAGCCAGTACCTTTTCGGGAAGAAGGCGGATTCGGCAATGCTCCGGGCCAACGCGAAGAACATGGCCGCCGACGTGTTCATCTCCGCCGCAGTCCTGCTGGGCCTGATCCTGGCCCTGCTCTTCAACATGGCGGCCATCGACTCCATAGCGGCAATCTTCGTCGGCCTCTGGGTGATCAAATCGGCGGTGGAGATTTTTATCGAGAGTAACGCCGAGTTGATGGACGGCGGCTCCAGTGCCGGCTCCTACCGGCTGGTATTCGAGGCGGTCCACTCGGTGGACGGCGCCGGAAACCCCCACCGCACCCGTATGCGCCGCATTGCCGGGCTCTGGGACATCGATATCGACATTGAAGTGGACCCGAAACTCACCGTAAAGGAAGCCCACAAAATCGCCAGCGCAGTAGAACGGGCCATTAAAGAGCGGGTCGAGGGGGTTTACGACATTATGGTACACGTGGAGCCCACCGGCGACAGTAAAAAGCACAAAGATGAGGGGTATGGGCTGCGGGAGGAGGAGATTGGGCCCGGTAAGTGACATATACCTGAGGCAGTTTCAAAATCAAGAATTTTAACCACAGAGGGCACATCAGACCGCAGACCGAAGGTCTGATTGGTCTGCGGTCTGACGTGTCCTCCGTGGTTTATCTTCTTCAGTTTTTCATTAATGAATTCCTGATGTCCAAAAAGCTGATGGTATACGCGGCATTTTCTGTTTCTGCCCGGTCAAGAATCATTTCCTGCTTATTGCTTAAAATTTATATCCAAACAGGGCTTTAACATTACCAACCGCCAAGGGGACATAAAGAACCGGATCGGGCCATAGGGACATTGAAAATTCAAGATGCGCGTTACGTCCAAACAGAAATACAGTACTTACTCGTATGGATGTAATTGCATATACACCGGCTTTTTTTCACCGGTTCCTGAATAGGGCAAGGCTATGTATTCACCAAGCCCCAGGGATAATCCAGTTTTTGTTCTGGCAGAGAATGCATTTCCAAAGAGTACATCCCCGTATACTTCTATAACGCCAGGCCGCCATATAGTCCCTGCCTGCGGTAAACTTATATCGTATTTTATAGCGGCATCCCATCCTATATAAGCGCCCTTCGGCTGCAAGATCATAGTGATCCATAAGTCTAAACGCCGCTCCAAGTGTATATTTTCCTGTATTGTATAGGTAATTACTTGTTGAGGGGCTTTCACCGGAGTGATATACCGTGCCTTTAATATGCGGACCAAATAAAAAATTCAGGTCATTAAATTTTTTAGTATACGTATAAGCCAAATCAATATCCACAATATTATTGACATCATCTTTATCATTGTAAAGAAGATAATATGGCAGCTTCAAAGTAAGCCTGTGGGCAGGGTTAAAAGCATAGCCCAAAACAAGATTGGGATTTATACCATTTATACCAGCACCATGCGAAATCAAAATATCATTGTCAGGATTATCGGTCACCATGTTAAGAGAAAGTGCAATACCGGTATATTTCCCCCGGTCCTGGATAAAAAGCACATGAGGATTCACATCGTTCGCAAAAAGAGAAAAGTCTATGGCGCATAATAGAAAACCAAAAAAAATGGAAAGTCTCTTCATTTTTTTACCTTCAATGTTTGCTTAATTACGGATTGGTATACCCATAATAGATATATTATAACGGTCAACCGCCTGATCTATTTTATTATTGGCAGCCATTGCGGTCCAGAACGTAAGGGCAAGTGATGCTACCTCGCCAAGGTAAAAAGCGGTCATAACAGTATCCCGATTCGGAAAATCATAAAAAAGATACGCTGAATGCCCTGCTACGGTTCCCATGCCAATAACTCCGCACGAAAGCGCGACTATCCGCCATACCTGTTCCTCTTTTAGGAGTTTTCTGTTTTCAGGAACAGAACTCAAGAGAGAACGCAATGCCCTACGCTCTACCATTGGTTTGCCATCAAGAAATTGATAATTAAAAGGTAAAAACATGATACTCTTTTGACGTATCAGTAATTTCGATACTATTTCCGGGTCATTATCAATATCGGGTACGGAACGGATATCCGTTTCTGAAAAAAAAGTTTCGGGATACGCTTCAAAATCAGCGTCTTGTGCAAAAACAACCAATGATACTGTGATAAAAAAAACAACCGCGAAAAACGGTTTAGCAATACGCATTGTTTTCTCCAAATATAGCATTATCAATGGTAATTCTGGAAGCAGTTAATAAAAATTGCTCTTGTAAATTACCATTGACAAAAAATCTGTAACCCTACTTTCCTACTTTTATAGCAAAACCATCAGCCGCAGCCGCTGCCAGAGCCGAGCTGGTAGCCCCTGATACTGCTCCGGCAATCCAACCTGGAATTGTTAAGATTCCAAAAGAGGTAGAACCGCCAGCTGCGGCTCCAATGAAGCCGCGAGTGATAATGGCGCCGCAAACACGGTAGTTGAAAAAATCGCCATAACCGAAAGTAAAGCTATAAGCTTTTTCATAAGAACCTCCTATTCCCACTGAATTAGCAGGAATGAGATAAATATAATACCATGAATTTAAAAACGTCAAGTTTTTTTAGAAAAAAATGCAAAATTTTTAAAAATTTTCCCGGTGTATGACGCTCCGGCGCCCAGCGCCCGAAAGGCCATAGAACCCCTGCGCGGGGCGGCTGTTACGTCCGCCCTGCCGGGCAGTAATTCTCATTTTAACCGCCAGAAATGCCCCACCCGTATCTTCCCCATCTTAAAGCAAGCAATTCATATAACGTATGTTATACGAAGTGCCCCCCGTACTCCATATATTTTATATTATTATTTCTGAAATAATTTTATTACAATATATTCAAAATTATTTTGCCCCATTTACAATGCGCCCCCGCCAAGGAGGGTGGGGGCGTGGGACTAATGCCCCGTCTAACCGCAAAGCCGACTGAAATCGGTGGTTATGTACTTTTCGTACTGCTCCAAAATATATTCGCCCTTTTCCCTGTTCTTGCCGTTAAATTTAATGTGCAGTTTGCCCTTGGTGTCGGGTTTGACCAGGCGGGTAAGCTCTTTGGAGGAGAGGAGCAGCAGTGTATCCAGCCGTTCCGCGTAGAACACAAACCAGTAATTGGGGCAGGCCTTGTCGCAGTTGATGTCCGCAAACAGGGCGGCGTTGCCGTCTTTTTTATCCCGTGAACAGCCCTTGATCTGGATTTCCTGAAAGGCCCCGTCCGGTGTTTTTACTACCGCATCCACCCCATGATCGTCAACCACCGGAAGATATACGTCAAGGTTCGCGTCAAGCATACGGCTAATCACATAATACTCGAACTGTTTACCGGTCTGCTGCGGTCCTTTTTGTGTTGGTTTTGCCATGTTACACATCTCCTGTTCACAAATATTTGGGACCGCGCTAGGGCGGTCCCGTAAAGTGTCACGCACCCGTGCATTTGCTTTTGCAGGGCGCGCCTTTTTGGGCAGTTTATTCCTGCCGCCTTTATCACCTATGCTCAGGGTCCTCAGGGAGTTCTCCTGTAGTATATCCCCGGCGTCTGAGGGCCGCCTGGCTTGCCAGGTTAAGTTTGGGACAGTCGCTGAAAGCGCCATAATTATCACCATCACGATAATCACGACCATAAAAGGTAAAGGTTTCCACCGAATCGGGGATCGTTACGGCGGTAAGGGCGCTGCAGCCCCTAAATGCCCCTGCTCCTAGGAGCCTGTCGCGCTTTCCCCAGGGGATCGTCACACACCGACAAAATATGGTAAAAAGGGGGTATGGGAATACGATTTGTGGAGATAGATCGGGAGACGCCGATGCTGATACCGGTAGATTTAC
>BNVD01000012.1 GCA_025997835.1 Spirochaetia bacterium | reverse complement strand
ACCGCCTGTTCCCACGAGCAGGTTCCTTCCATAGCGCGGGAGGATCTCCAAACCCTGCAAATCGGCGCCCTGGAGAATCAAATCGACCTCTACAAGCTGGAGGGCGGCCGGAATATCCCCAAAACCGCCATTGCCATGCGGGACGGGCTCTTTTATATCTCCAACGGGAACGGAAAAAAAATCGTCCGCTACACCTCCTACGGGGATCTGTTATTCATGATCTATAATGAAGAGACCAATCCGCCCCCCCGGACCCTCAGGACCAATATAGAAGCGGGGGAAGTGGTAACCCGGTGGGCTCATACCTATCCCCTGCTGGAGCCCGGCGTCATCACCGTGGATTCCCGGAAGCACATCTATGTGGAAGACCGTCTGCCCTACGAGCGGCACGGTCTGGATACCGAAAGCCGCGCCCTGCTGGATGGTCTTGTCCTGCATTTTGATGAAACCGGCCGTTTTGTGGAGTACCTGGGCCAGGAAGGGGTGGGGGGTACCCCTTTTCCCCGCATAAGCGGCGTTTATACCTCCGTGGATGATGAATTGGCGGTGGTCTGCCGGCTTCCTACGGGGTGGAATGTCTATTGGTTTGATACCGAAGGCTTTCTGCTCTACCTGATCCACCTGAGGAACGACGGTATCCCCGTTCCCCAGGACCGAAGCGAAGTATTCCCCTCGGTGGATACGGTTATGGCTTCACCGGACGGGAGGCGGCTTTTTATCAAGGTTGACTATTACCGGAACATCTTCGATGAATCCACCAATACCCGGTCCGGCGCGGAGAGCGACAGTTCGGTGGTCTGGGTGATGGATGTGGAGAACAGCGTCTATATCGATTCAATTGAAGTGCCTTTTTTTGAGTACGCCCCCGATGAAAGCGGCCAGCGGGGACCGGAAAAGCTCCTCTATTCCATGATGGGGGTAATCAAAAACAACCGGGTATTCCTCTCCTTCCCCGTGGATGGGGGCTATTCCCTGTTGATCCTTGCCGGCGACGCTCAGGATTCCGGCGGCGCGGGCCGTACTGTGGCCTCCGCTGAACAGCGCCGGGCATTTGTCCGGGTAGACAATGAGGAATTGCAGTTCAATACCTTTACCGTATCCGAAGACGGGATCCTGTCGGGGCTTTTGGCCACCGAGCATGAGGTGCGCCTTGTCTGGTGGCGCACCGACCGCCTCGCCGGGGAGCTTGCCCCATGAGTACGCCGGAAGACGATGACAAAGCCGCACAGTACGCCGCGAAACTGGCGCCCACATACCGGGATGCCCCGGAGCGGGAGCCTGAATTTTATTATTCACGGGAACGGCGGCTTGCTCATGCGTCATCCCGGCTGCGGGAACTGAATGAGACAGGCCTCGTAAAGAAAGGCGGCATCTTCCGTGCCCTTACGTCGACGAAGGGCAACACCATGATCCTTATGGTTATCGCTCTGATGTCGGTACTTATCACCATTGCCTCAAGAACCATCTACAAAGACGGCGGGGGAGTCAGGCTGGGGGAGAATATCCTTACGGCTTCCGCCCGGCGTGTTTCCGAAACAACCTATATAGAACTGAAGAAAAAGGCCCTGGGGGATACCAGTTATACCGGTCCGGTGGACCTGGCGGTCTCCATACCGCAAAAGAAGGGCAAGAGCGACGGTACGGGGGAAGTACCGCCTATCGAAACCTTCCGGTTTTTTTTCACCCTGAAAGAAGATGAAGAATTCCGTTTTGCCCTGTCCTTTGATGCCCCGGAATTCCTCATGGTGATGCGGGCGGGCGAAACCTTCAAAACCATCCGGGTAAAGGCGAAATAAAAAACACGCTTCCCTTTTCGATGATAATAGAGTATGGTAAAGGCACCATGATTCAGTTTTATTTTTTGTCCATCCTGTTTAACGCCGCCTCAGGATACCTTCTGATCCGGAAAGATGATTCCGAAACGGGCCTGGCTGAACCTGCGCTTCCCGGTTTTCTGCAAAACGAAACCCTGCATCTGCTTTTGGGGATCCTGACCGTGGTGACCGGGTTCCTGAAGATACTGTCTCCTGCCGAGGCGAATACCCCGGTGATTGGGGATTTTATCCCGGTCCTGGCCGGCATTGCGGCGGGATTCACCCTGATTGTTGAATTTTACCGCAGCCATTCCACCATTGATTCTGACCTTTCCTCCGGGGAGCCGTCGGAAAAGGTGACCCATCTTCTGGTAAAAAACCGGCGCTGGGTAGGCTTTGCCGCCATTGCCGCGGCGGCGCTGCACTTCCTCTTTCCGGGAGTTCCGCTCCTCTAATGGGCGCCGCCCGCGTTTCTGTCGCCGGTATCGCGGTGGAGGGGAAAAAGCTCTTTGTTGCCCGTCGTGTTCCCGGCGGGGATCTGGGAGAAAAATGGGAGTTTCCCGGAGGCAAGGCGGAAGAAGGGGAGACGGACGAAGAAGCCCTGGTCCGGGAATTTCAGGAAGAGTTTGGCATACGCGTTACCGTGGGGCCCCTCCTGGCTTCCGCCGTCTTTGAACATCGAGGCCAAAGCCTGACCTTGCACGCCTATTTAATCACCCTCTCCAGCCATGATTTTACCTTGTCGGAACATACCGAATGGGACTGGGTTACGATTGAAGGCATTGAACAGCTTGATTTTGCCGGTTCGGATTTAAAGCTGCTTCCGGCGCTGAAAGTTCATCTGGAAGGATAAGCCCGCATCCAGGGCGTGATAGCCCGCGCCAATACTGTCAGCAGATTTTATAGGGCTATTGTTTTTATAGCTGTCTCCTTTTGCGCCTGAAATATGCCGGTATGACGCATACAGGGAGAGGTCCAGCCATTTGCGGGGAGAAAAAACAAATTCCAGATGCGGTTCCAGGAGCAGTCCCCCCTGTGGATAATCGTTAAATTGTACATTGTTGGCGGGACTCATGTGGTGATCCTCGGCGGCGGCATAGATAAGGGGGCTCGCGGTACAGGATACGCCGATGGAGAACCAGTCCAGCACCGGGAAATCCAGGGCCAGGCCGGGGGAGACAATCAGCCAGACCTGGCTGTAGCTAATGGCCGGGCCGGACAGCGGGGTTTTGGGGATAGAGGGGTCCCAGGGTGTCCAGCGTTCCGGGGACGAGGAGATTAGTGTTCCATATTGCTTATACCCGTCCCGGGAATACCACGCAAGCTCCATCCACGAAAAACGCCCAAACAGGTTAAGATTCATCGTATAGGCCCGCTTAAACCGTATGGGAATGGAAAGTCCGATATCGTAGTCAATAAAGATTGCCTTTTGGGTATCATTATCGTGGATGGAAAAATTGGTAAGATATTGATTGTCGTAATCCTTCCAGTCCCGGTCTATTATGGACCCGGTACGGCCCGGAATGCCGAATTTTACGGAAAGGCCGGTAAAAAGACCCACCCACGAGGCCGGATTTGTAATCCGCAGGGATAAACCGCTTCCCGCGTACCAGAGGGGCTTCATATCCCACAGTAACTGGCTTAGGTATTTGGCGCCGCTGGGCGCTCCGTAGACGATTTCTTCACCTTCACCGTACATAGCGCCGAATTTTGCCTCGGTAGAAAGGGTAAAAGCGGTGTTTTTCAGGGTGAACGTTTGAGAATGAGCCGGGGTTCCGGCAAAAAAGAAGCCGGTACTGATGACGAAAACCCCAATAACGGCTATAGTTCTCATATCATGAGAGTAGGTTCTATTGTTGGACGTGGTCAAGTACTCGCCCTGATTGGGGCGCTTGCCGTTGTGTCCTGTGGCAAGGAATCCCGGGAACTTGCCATTGTTCCCCCGGTTAGCCCTCCGCTGTCCCGTTCGGTGATCGGATACGGGGTTATCAGCGTATCCTATACCCATGTGGTGGCGGAACCGAACCAGGCAGGCCTTTCTCTGGGGTATCTGCGGAAAGGGTCGATTGTGGAGGTTCTCCAGCGCCGTCTGGTGAACCAGGGGGGCAGCAGTGAAGCCTGGGTCTTTGTGGAAGGCTCCTACCGGGGCTGGCTCCGGGAAGATGTGATTCAGGTATACGATAATGAGGGCCGTGCCCGTACCGCCGCGGAGTCCCTGTCCCAATGAACCCCTGGATCTTCTGGCTTGTCCCGCCCGCTATCGGTGCGGTTATCGGGTATGTGACCAACGCGGTAGCCATAAAAATGCTCTTCCGTCCCTTGCGGGAGATACGGTTTCTGGGTATACGCCTGCCCTTTACGCCGGGTATCCTGCCCCGGCAGCGGCATAAACTGGCGGACAATATCGGCGCCATGGTGGAGCGGGAGCTTTTGACGCCGGAGATTCTGCGGGAACGGCTCCGCCGGGAGGATGTCCGGCAGAGCATCGGCTCCTCCATAGCCGCGTATACGGAAAAACTGCTTGACGCCCCCATCGGTGGCCTGGCAAGACCGGGTGCGGGAGACTCCGGTCCGCCTGAGTCCCCAATCATCATAACGCTCCTCCGCGGCGTTCTGCGTTCCGACGGCTTTAACGCCCTGCTGGATACGCTGCTGGAAACCCTCATTGACCCAAAGCGGTCCATCCGGGACATCCTGGGGAACGAAAAAATGGCCGTGGTGGAGGAGCAGCTTGAGGTTCTGATTCGGGACGCCCTCTCGGCCGCCCTTCCCCAAATCGCCGGTACCCTGCGTCCGGTTTTGGAGGATGCCTTTCCCCAAATCGCCCGCTCGATCGTACAATTCCTGCAAAAAGAGGAAATCCGCCGGGAACTGGAAGTCCAGGGCCAGGTGTTTCTGAATAACGCGCTCCTCAAACTTTCGGTAGTCCAGCGGCTTTTTATTTCCGCGGGGCAATACGACAAGACCCTTAGGGACCGGATGCCGGAAATCATCGACGACCTTATCGTCCAGCTTGAAGCCCTCCTCGCCGACGGGGCAATACGCGGCCGGCTCATTGCCTATACGGGGGATACGGCCCTTACCCTTGCGGCAGAAGCGGGGTCGTATACCCGGATGGTCCGCTTTGCCTCCACCCTGATCCGCTCCTATAGCGACCGGCCGGTAGGGGAGCTGCTAAAAAAGTTTGGAATGGAACAGGTGACGGACCTGTCCCAAAGAATACGGACTTTTATCCAGGGAACTTTAGTTTCAGAAACTTTAGTTCAAGAAACGTTAGTTCCAGAAACTTTAGTTTCAGAAACTTTAGTTTCAGGAGACCGGGCCGCATTTTCGCCACCGCTTAAATTTGAACAGGCCATTGCCGTGGCCCTTGGCCGGTTCCGGGAAGAACACGGGGATATGCGGCTTGGAACATTGTGTGCCCTGGACGCTGAAAAAAAGGGCCGGATCGACGCCCTGATTCAGGATAAGCTCTTTCAGATAGCGGAGGAGCAGCTTGAAGCGCTGCTCAAAACCATCAATGTGCGGGTCATGGTTTCCGATCGTATCGACGCCCTGGATATGATCAAGGTGGAACGCATCGTGCTGGATGTGATGGCAAATCAGCTCAAGTGGATCAATGTCTTTGGGGGGATACTGGGCGCCGTAATCGGAATGGTACAGGCGGTGTTTTCCTGGATTATGGGGCGCTAAATCCCGTTCACATACACAAAGGCGTTGTACAGGCCGTGGGCCCAGGCGAGGCCGTGGAGGCGGCCGTACCGTTTGTAGACAAGCGCCAGGAGGGTTCCCGCAAGGGCGGCGTTCAGTACCCCCCAGAGACCTTCGTAGACATGGCAGAGGGAAAAGAGGAGGACTGAAATCACTATGCCCAGAACGGGGTGGAGGCGGTGATTCCTGAACCAGGTTAAAAGGTAGTGGCGGAAGTAGGTTTCTTCCAGATAGCCGGTAGTAAAACAGGAAAGGATCATCACCAGTATGGCCGCCGTTCCCTGGGGGGGCGCTATGGTGATTACCGGGGGGACCGGGGTAAAGATGGGGGTGATGTGGTACAAGGCGAGCCCTATGCCGAGGAGCCCCGGCAGGGCGATGGCCAGAGACAGAAAATCGGCGGATTGTACTTTTACCGGGAAGGGCTTCCTCCGGTTAAGAAATGAGAGGTACCATATCAATAGAAAAGATGGTATGTTATATCCGGCGATTCGGGCGAGTTCCCGCATGACGGAAAACTGGATCGGAGCTTCGGGATCCCCGGCGATTCCGCCGCCTGAGACAAGGCCCGGAAGAAAGAGGACGGCATAGATGATAAACGGTTCCAGCAGGGAATTGATGGTTTCCTCCTTTTGACAACCCATGCGGGTTGTATCATACTAAGTATATACTAATTTAGGGAAAAAAGGTTTATGCGGAACTTCGTTTCGGTTGGACTTCTTGGACTTCTTGTCATGGGCAACGCGCTTTACGCTCAGGATGCCGTCCTTGCTTCTTATGAGCGGAACTTTCTCCGGGCCAGTTTGGGGACCAAGGTGAACATACTTACGGACGCCCCCTCCGACGAACTGGCGTCTGAATTTATCGGGGAGCTGTATGAATTTGCCCTTGGTTTTTCCCTGCAAAACGCCGACCTTCTGCGGAACGATCCTGACTTTATCAACCTGACCATACTGGCTTCCCGTGGGGCGGGGGCTTCGGGGCACACGGACAGTGTGAATACCCTGTGGTCGGTGTTTTCCTCCTTTTTGGACGCGGCTATCCGGGTGGAAGCTCTGGGGGCCCTGGCGGTTTTAGCGACGGGAAACACCTCGATTCTTGAGAATATCAATCAATTTGCGGCCAGTCAAAACAGCCTGTTCCGTTCCGGTGTGGTTCCCGATCTAAAGACCCTTTCCGCCTGTATTTCCGCCTTGCGGGTTTTGGGAGACCGTTCCTCCGTGCCGGTCTTGTATGAGGTGATGCGTTCCGGTTACGACGAGTCCATTACGGCCGAAGCGGCGGAGGCTTTGGAGGCGCTTTCCAGTGAGCACCACCAGTACCTTATCTCCGTGATTCAGTGGAAGTCTCCGGTGGAAAAACTTGAGGCCTTTACTATCGCGGTCAATAACGAAAAATTCAGCGATGATGAGCGGGGGGATCTCGTGGAGATTGCCCTGGAAGTGGCTCTGGATGGTGCCGGGGAACGGGATGCGGATCTGGATACCATGCGGTACGAAGCCGTCAAGGTACTGCGGGAATTGGAGTGGAGCCGGGCTGCCGCGCTGGTGATCCGTCATTATTACCGGGTCCAGCAGGATTACGGAGAGGGAAAAGCCCCAAAGGAGCAGGTGGTGGAGGCTATTGCCTGTATGGGGGCTATGGCCAGTTCCGAGGCGGCCCAGGTTTTGGCCCTTCATTTGGGGTACCTCAATTCCCTGATGGAACAAAACGGCGCCTTTGATGCCCCGGTGACCCTTGGGACGGTGAGCGCCCTGGGCGATATAGGGGACAAGATCGCCTTTGATTATCTGCTCTACGTCAGCTATCTGCCCTATCCCGAAAGGATACTGAACGCCGCGAAGGGGGCGCTGGGCCGGCTCAAATGGTAAGATTCATAACGCCGACACCGGTGTTTTTCGCGGTTCTGGGCGCTCTGGGGGTGTACTATCCCCTGGGCTTTTTGATGCGCCGCGGCTTGCCCTGGACGGGAGCGGTACTGGGGATTGGCGCGGCGCTATTGGCGTTGTTGTGTCTTGTCAGGGTACTAAGCATCGCCCCGGCTGCGGGTGAAAAACGGCGGACGTTTCGCCACTGGGGTATCTATCTTACCGCCCTTGCGGTGGGGTTTGCCATTGGGTTTACCGCCCGCGTCTCCGTGCCCGGCCCGGCCCAACTGGGGCTGCCGCCTGAGCGGGTTACCGGGATTTCCGGGGTTTTGACGGAGGACCCCCGTGGTCTCGATAACGGCCGGGGTATGGGGTATCTTGAACTGCGGGAAGCCGCCGGGAAGAACGGTCTTCGTACTTCCGCAAAGGGGCAGATACTGGTGTTTTTCCCCGACGGGTCGATTCCCCGCTTGCGGGCCTTTGGCCGGGGGAGCCGGATTTATATCGAGGGGAGTATCCTTCCGCCGAACCCTGACCGGCCCGCTGAACTACCGCTATTCCGGGCTTCCGGTGTCCATATTACCGCCCCCGCCCCGGCGTTGGAGCAGTTCCGCACGGGCATCAGAATCAAACTGATAGAACACTTTGCCCCCCGCAAATGGGGAGGCCTTGCGTTGGCTCTGCTGTTGGGTGTCCGGGATAATCTGGATACGGAGCTGGCCCGGGCCTATCAAAAGGCGGGATGTTCCCATGTGCTGTCCCTGTCGGGGATGCACCTGGCGGTTATTTCTTCGGTGCTGGCCTTTTTCTTGCGGAAACCCCTGGGACTGCGGGCAGCGGCTCTGACGGGGGCGGCGTTTATCGTCCTCTACGTGTACCTGGTGGGGGTCCAGCCGTCCCTGTCACGGTCGGCAATTATGTACCTTCTGGGGATGCTGGCGCTGTTGGGGGCTCTTCCGCGAAAGGCGATGCCCCTCCTTGGGATGGCCTTTTTGATTCAAATCGTGATTTGGCCCTCATCGGGGGATTCGGTTTCGTTTATCCTTTCATACTTGGCCCTGGCGGGCATACTCTTTATCGGGGACGCTTTCCACGACCTGTTCCGGGGCCGTCTGCCGGAAGCGCTGTCCCAGCCGCTATCGGCGTCTTTGGGGGCGTTTATCGCCACCGCCGTGGTGATGGCGGGCTTCTTCGGCGTTCTTCAGCCGGTGGGGATTCTCGCGGGGCTCCTCATCGTGCCGTTGACCACCCTGTTCATGCTTGCCGCTATGGCCGCGCTGCCGATCAATCTGATCCTGCCCTTCCTGTCCGCACCCCTCGGAACGGCCCTGTCGTTTTTGTATGATGCCCTGGATTGGCTGGTAGGCATTTCCGGGCGGGTCCCGTCTTTAGCGGTTTCCAACACCGGCACGGTGCTGCTGGTATCGGCGGCTGCCACGGTTGCGGTACTGTGGCTGCGGGACCGTCGCTCTACGGTGAGGAATACGCTTGTCCCCTTCAACGCCGCTTAACTACGATTCCCCCCAGGCCCTTAGGCGCTTTCTGGATGAGCGGGGGCTGGGGATGCGGAAAATGTACGGTCAGAATTTTCTGGTTAATCCTAAAGCCCGGACGATGCTTTTGGATGCGCTGGACGTTGAGACGGGGGCGCGGGTTTGGGAGATTGGACCGGGCCTGGGGGCTATGACTACCGGGATCCTTGAACGGGGGGCGGCGGTAACGGCCTTTGAAATTGACAAGGGCTTTATCGCCGTGCTGGCGGAATTGTTCGGCGGGAACGCCGCCTTTACCCTGGTTCCGGGGGATGTGCTCAAGACCTGGCCGGGGATATGCGCCCCTCCGGGGCGCGACGACCCTTCGGGGCGAGGGGATTACCTTTTGGGCAATCTGCCTTATACTATAGGAGCGGCGCTGCTGGCGGATTTTATCGGGAAGAACAGGTTTTTTAAGCGGATGGTGGTAACGGTACAGAAAGAAGTGGCCCGGCGCATGGCGGCCCGGCCCGGCTCAAAGGATTATTCCTCATTTTCGGTGCTCTGCGCTTCGGCTTACCGGGTTACCCCCCTTTCGGTATTGAAGGGCGCCTCCTTTTACCCCGAGCCACGGGTAGATTCCCAGGGTGTCAGGCTCGATCTTCGCACCGATATTGATCCTGCCGCCTATCCTGTCTGGTTCAAGCCCTTAATGCGCTGTCTCTTTTCTTCCCGCCGGAAAACGGTGAAAAACAACCTCCAGACCTTTGTCTCATCGGTGGTTAATGTACCCGGCCTTTCGGTTACCGGCCTATCGATCGCCGAGCTCAGTGCCGAGGCGCTGGCCGCCGCCGGTATCCCTTCGAACGAGCGGGCGGAACAGCTGGATCTTGCGGCGTTTGTGCGCCTGTCGGCTATGCTGGAGCGGGTTTTAAAGGAGCGCGGGGCGGTGGGGAAGGGTGATGGCGTATGTCGCGCTGCCATGACCGAAACGGAGGAAGCCCGTGTCCGTTGATATTTCGGGCGGCGTGGCGGCCGTTGGGGAGCGGATAACGGCGGCCTGCATCCGTTCGGGCAGAAAGACGGAAGAGGTGAGGCTCATGGGGGTTTCCAAGTTCCAGAGCCGGGAAGCGGCGGAGGCGGCCTGGAATGCGGGGATACGGCTTTTTGGGGAAAGCCGGGTACAGGAGGCGACGGAGAAGTTTGAAGGTTTTCGGGAAGAAAAGCCCGGAACGGAGCTTCATTTGATAGGTACCCTGCAGCGGAACAAGGCGAAGGCCGCCGTCTCCCTGTTTGATTGCGTGGAATCGGTGGACCGGGATGAACTTATCGAAGAATTGGGCAAGCTCGCCGTGTCCCAGAGGCCCCTGGGGGTACTTTTGGAACTCAACGCCGGGGAGTCGTCGAAATCGGGTTATAGAGCTGAGGGTGATCTGTTCCGGGGAGCGGAAAAACTGCTCGCCCGGCCCAATCTTGTTCCACGGGGGCTCATGATCATGGCTCCCTATACGGACGACGCGGCCCTTATACGCCGGGCTTTCCGTTCCCTTGTGCAGGTCCAGGGGAAACTCGAAACCCGCTTCCCTGAGGCGGACTGGTCCTGTCTGTCCATGGGAATGTCCGGGGACTTTGAAATTGCCATTGAGGAAGGGTCCACCCTGGTACGGATTGGGACCGCTATTTTCGGGGAGCGGCGAACCGGAGGTTCGTTAACCAAAGGTTCGTTAACCGGAGCTTCGTTGCCATGAAGATGACTATCCTGAGTATATGCCTTTTCCTGCTGTTTATGACGCTTCCCGTTTTGCGGATGGCGGCCCAGACTCAGACTGAGTCTGCGACAGAGACGGGGACTACGACAGAGACCGCAACGGAGCCTGGGGCTACGACGGAGCCTCAGGCTACGACGGAGCCTGAGACATCAAGTGGGGCGGGCGTCACCACTACCACCATCCTGGTGCCATCCGCCGGTACCAATGCCAAAGATCAAAAACCGGAGTTTCCCCTCTGGGCGCGGGATTTGCGGCGGGCGGACATTATTCTCTTTGGTTCCTTTCCGTTTATGTTTTTTACCGCCACTTTTGCGATAGATACCTACCGGTGGCAGCAACACTGGGATGATAGACGCTACGCCCCCTGGCCCATAAAATCCCCCGGGGCGGTTAGTTTGACTATCGATGAATACAAGATCGCCCTGTCCGCCGCGGCAGGCGGGGCGGTTCTGGCAGCCTTGGCGGATTATCTTATTATCCGCGTCAAGCGAGCAAAGGCGGCCCGGGAGGCGGCCAAACTTCCGCCGGGGGTACTGGTCATTACCCGCACCCCCCAGTCTGCGGGGGAAGCGGAGGACCCCCTCCCGGAGCAGGATGATGGGAGCGGGGACGGTTCGGCGGTTCCACCGGCTGCCGGTAAGGCCGGCGGCGGCAATACCGGAGCCCCCTGATTGCCCGGCTATTCCGGCGTAGTGCCCGGGGACATCTCCACCAACATCAGGCTTGACCGGTATGCGGCGGAGTACCTCAAGCTCCTTTCCCGATCGCAAGTCAAGGCGAAAAACCTCGAAGGGCGGATTAACGGTAAACCGGTCAAAATCTCCCGTCCGGTAAAGGCCGGGGACCTTCTGGAGCTTTCCTGGGCGGAACCGGAACCGGCCAATCTCATACCTGAGGACCTTCCCCTTACGATACTTTACGAAGATGACCGGGTGGTCGTGATCAACAAGAGGCAGGGTATGGTGGTCCATCCGGGAGCCGGGAATTATACGGGTACCCTGGCAAACGCCCTGCTGTGGCGGCGGGTAAACCGGGACGGACAGGACTTCCGCAGTAACGGTACCGGACCGCGGCCCGGTATTGTACACCGGCTGGACAAGGACACTTCGGGGGTGATCATTGCCGCCTATGACGATGAGGCCCTGGCATTTCTGGCAAACCAATTCAAGGAACGCAAAACCCGGAAGACCTATATCGCTATAGTTAAGGGCGTTCCCCCCTCTCCTAAAGGCCGCATCGAAAATCGGCTCATCCGGGACCCCGGAAACCGGAAGCGGTTCACGGTTGTGCCGCCGGCAGGCCCAGCAGGGAAGGGCAAGGCTGCGGTAACCCTGTACCGTATAGTCCGTTCCTGGGATGGATATTCCCTGCTACTGCTCCGCCCCCGCACGGGCCGTACCCACCAGCTCCGGGTCCACCTGCGCCACCTGGGCTGCCCCATCCTGGGGGACCCCATTTACGCCACCGCCGATAGCCGGTTTCCAGAGGCGACCCTGTTTCTCCACGCCAAAAAACTCACCCTCACCCTGCCCGTCGCCTACGGCCATCCCCCGGAAGAGCGCAGCTTTAGCGCCCCCCTGCCTCCCCGGTTCCGGGAAATTCTTGCGGCACTTGGGAAGCCGCAGTAAATGCCCGCCCCCGTTATCGTAGACACCCAACCATCGTACCTTGTGGTGTATAAACCCCCGCAGATGCATACGGTGCCACTGCACCGGACTGTTCCTCTGAACAGTCCGGTGCCTTTGCACCGTACGGACCGGGATGAAACCCTGCTTGATTGGTGCGCCCGTCTTTTTCCCGAAGTCTTGTCTTCCCGGGGCCGCAATCCCTGGGAAGGGGGAATGCTCCACCGGCTGGATTATGAAACCGGGGGGCTGGTACTGCTGGCGCGGAATCAGACGGCCCTGGATACCCTGTTGAAAGATCAGTCGGAGGGGCGTTTTGTGAAGGAGTATGAAGCGGCGGCGGTTAAGGCAGAAACCCGGTTACCGGGGTTTCCCGCCGCGCCATCAACCAGGAGTTTGTTGCGCTTCGCGCATTTTAACCTCCAAAAATCGCCTTCAGGCGATTTTTTACCATGCAAACTCCGCTCAGAAACGAAGTTTCTGCAGGAGCCCACTTATCGAGGTTTTTTTGCGGCCTCAAGCGCAAGGCGACCGTGTACGGTCGCACACCCACAAGTGCAACAGGCTCCTGGGGAGGCTCTGCCCGGTTCGTTGCCGTTTTCCGCAGTCGAGAGCGCTTTCCGCGCTTACGGCCCCGGCGGCAAGGCGGTACGGCCGGTTGTTACTGCGGTCGCAGGCGCTCATCGCCGCGCGGTTCTGGACAAAGGTAAGCCCTACCGCACAGAAATCATTCATTGGGAAACCCAGGGGGAATACACCCGGTTCCGCCTGCGGATTTACCGGGGTTTCCGCCACCAGATACGTTGCCACCTTGCCTGGCTGGGCTATCCTCTATTAAACGATACCCTTTACGGCGGACGGATATGCCCCCACTCTCCCGGTCTGGCCCTCCGCGCTCAAGGCATATCCTTTCCCGATCCGGAAACCGGCGAACTCCGGGAATACGCCCTGCCCGTTACCGCGTTTCTGATTTCCGAGGCGAGGTAAAAAGAGCCGGTTGCCAGGACGGGGAGCCCGGTGGCGCTGCCCAGTTCCAGGGTCCGCGCTATGGCCTCATTCGTATCCTTGATAAAAATCAATTCCGCCTTTTTACCGGGACTTTCCGCACCGCGCTCATCATCAAGTATCTTTTGAAATACCGCATAGACCTGTTCGGGATTGCTGATTTTGAAGGTCCCCGGAGTGGTGATGATAATCCGGGAAAATTGGGGGACCAGGGTCTTGGCCATGGTGAGGGCGTCCTTCCGGACGGCGCAGCCGAACAGGAGTATGCCCCCCCTGCCGTAGAGGGTGGTGAAGGTCCCGGTACAAAAGGCGGTACTGTGCGGGGTGTGGGCTCCGTCGATGACAAATGGCGGATCATCCCGTATACGCTCAAACCGGGCAGGAAGCGTAAAGCTCCGTAAGCTCTTTTCAATCGCCGGAGCACCGATGCCGGGAAAGGCTGTTTTTACCGCCAGAACCGCCAGCCCCGCGTTCTGCGCCTGAATTGCGCCGGGTATGGGGATGGATAGGGCCAGTGGAGAAGGGAAGAAAGTATCAGTCTTGAAGTCCAGGGAAAAAGTTGTGGAGTTCTGGTCAATAGCAAGCTCTTCAATGCGGGCGGCATCGGGAAAATAAACCAGGGGGGAGCCTTGAGCGGCCGCCGCCTGTTTAAAAACCGCCAGTGTCTCATCATCCTGTTCCATAAGGATGAGGGGCCGCCCTTTTTTGATGATCCCCGCCTTTTCCCGGGCGATTTCCGTTACGGTCTCCCCCAAAAATTCCGTATGCTCCAGTTCTATGGAAGTAATCACCGACACCAGAGGCTCCACGATATTGGTGGCGTCAAGCCTGCCCCCTATGCCGGTCTCCACCACCATGGCGTCGCATTCGGCAAGAGCGGCGCACATAAAAAAATAGATGGTTAAGAGTTCAAAGAAGGTGGGCGCTTCCCCTTCCTCGGTACCGGGGTTAAAGAGCCGGTATCCGGTACAGCCGGGATCGGAAAGGGTATCGACCAGGCGGCGCAGTTCCTCCCCGGCGGCGGTATAGATGACCTCATCAAAGAAGCGGTTTCCCAGGGTAATCCGCTCCCGGTATTCGGTTACGTGGGGGGAGGTGTACCGGGCGGTTTTGAGCCCCCCTTCTTCAAGTATGGCGGTTATCATCCCCGTAACCGAGCCCTTTCCTTTGGACCCCGCCACGTGGATCACCCTGGCAGACCGTTCGGGATGCCCCGCCATTTCCGCCAGAATTTCGGAACGGTCCAGCCGGAAACTTTTGGTACTCTGTCCCCGGTCAATATTGATGAATTGGGAAAGCCAGTCGAACACACCGGCGGAACCGGAAAATGGAACGCTACTCTTCATCGGTTTCTCGTAACCCATAGTGGCGTAAAACCGGGCCCTTGGCAATATACTTGTTAAAAAGTGCCCCGCCGGGGTACGATATGGGTATGGATGCGGAAAAACTCGTAACCGGGGGATCTTCTGTCTATTGCGTGGGCATCAAGGGGACGGGGATGTGCGCCCTGGCGGAGTTGTTGCATAACTCAGGGATCACGGTGTCCGGTTCCGATGGAAATGATGTGTTTTATACCGACGCTATTCTTAACGAGTTGGGCATCCCCTTCCGTGAATCCTTCAGCGCGGATCATATACCTGATGATACGGACTTGGTAATCCATTCGGCGGCCTATTCTCCTGATTCAAACCCGGAACTACGGGAAGCCCAACGACGCGGTATTCCCATCCTCAAGTACACCGATGCCCTGGGGGCCTATTCGGCCCGGTTTGATTCCTCCGGTATTGCCGGGGTCCACGGCAAGACCACCACCACCGCCCTGGCCGGTACCCTGATACGCGGAGCGGGCCTTCCCGCCCAGGTGCTGGCGGGAAGCGCCGTCAGCGGCTTCGGCGGCAGATCTACCCTCAATCTTGGGGACCGGTACTTCGTCGCCGAAACCTGCGAATACCGCCGCCACTTCCTTTCCTTCCATCCCCGGCGCATCGTCCTTACCAGTGTGGAAAGCGACCATCAGGATTACTTCCCCACCTACGAATCCATCCGCAACGCCTTTCTGGAATATACCGCGAAACTCCCCCCCGGTGGTGAGTTGATTTACTGCGCCGATGATCCAGGCGCGAGTGAAGTCGCGGCGGCCTCCGCCGCGTCCGCAGACAGGGCAGGGCGCTCCATTACCGTAACCCCCTACGGCTTTACCGCGGAAGGCCTCTTCCGCATAGAAGACTACCGCATTGCCGGAGAACGTATGGTGATGAAGCTGCGCGGTTTTCCCGGCGAACTCTGCCTCCGTGTTCCTGGCCGCCATCTGGCTTTGGACGCCGCCGCCGCATTGGCGCTGACATCGTCTTTGGTGCGGGCCGAGTTCGGCAGTACCGGGAACGGTTGCGGCGTTACCGGCGACAGCAATTGTGTTACCGGCAACGCCGAAGACAACGATGCTTCCAATGATGACCGTATCGCAAATGCAGACAGCGGTACTGCTGATTATACCAGCGGCTGGACCCCCGACCGGTACGAAAAAGTCCGCACCGCATTGGAAGACTTTCGGGGCAGCAAGCGCCGTTCCGAAATCATAGGCGAAAGAGGGGGCATTCTCTTTATGGACGATTATGGGCACCACCCCACGGCGATAAAAACCACCCTTGAGGGCTTAAAAGAATTCTATCCAAACCGCAGGCTCGTCCTGAGCTTCATGTCCCACACCTACACCAGAACCGCGGCCCTGTTAAATGAATTCGCCGCCTCCTTTGAAAAAGCGGACGTAGTATTCCTGCACAAAATATACGCTTCCGCACGTGAGGCGTACCACGGCGGCGTCAACGGGCAGACCCTGTTTGAAAGAACCAAGGCTCTGCGGACTGTTCAACCTGATACTGTGTACTATGTGGAAGAGCCGGAAGATGCGGCAGCATTACTGCAAACCATGCTCCGGCCGGGGGACCTTTTTATCACTATGGGCGCCGGGGATAACTGGAAACTGGGTAAATGCCTGCTGGAATACTCAAAACAAGTTTTGTCGAAACAAGTTTCGTTGAAACAGGATGATACACAATGAAAAGCATGACCGGCTATGCCTTTGCTCCCTGGCAGGACGAAAACATTTCCCTTTCGGTGGAAATCAAGGGGTATAACAACCGCTTTCTGGATGTACAGGTATTTCTTCCGCCGTTTTTATCATCCCTGGAACCGGGCATCAGGGAATACCTATCGGGCCGCTTCCGCCGGGGCAAGATTGAAATCAATATCCGGTTTAAGGAACACAACGCCAAAGTTTCTGTCGCGGTAAACCATGAAGCCGTCCGCGCTTACGGCGAAGCCATCGCAGTATTGGCGGGGGAACTCAAACTTGATGAAAAGCCGTCACTTTCGGTGCTGCTCGGTATGGAAGGGGTGCTGGACATTGAAAAAAACCGGGACGATGATCGGTATCAAAAAATAATAGAACCGGTGCTGAAGGCCGCATCAAATCAATTTGAAGCGGAACGGATCCGGGAAGGATCCCACACCGAAACGGATATTCTGTCAAACATCGCGAAGATAGAGTCCCTTACTACAACGGTGACAGGGTTTGTACCCCTCATGGAAACGGCGTTTCAGGAAAACCTGCGGACCCGGTTCACCGAACTGGCAGGCGACAGGATCGACGAAAACCGCATTCTCACCGAAACGGCGGTGCTCCTTGTAAAGTATACCATAGCAGAAGAACTGTCCCGGCTCTCCTCCCACTTGCAGGAATTCCGCGCCGAGGCAGAACGGAACCCCAGCCCCGGCAAGAAGCTTGACTTTCTCTGCCAGGAAATTAACCGGGAAATCAACACCATCGGTTCCAAAACGCCGAACCTGGAAGTAAGCCGGGCGGTGGTTGACATGAAAGATGCGCTGGAAAATATCCGGGAACAGCTTAGGAATGTGGAATGAGTAACGATAAACGTATAGCCATATCCGGCAAGAGCGGCTGCGGAAACACTACCGTAAGCCGTCTGGTGGCGGAAACCCTGGGGGTGCGGTTTATCAATTTTACCTTCAGGAGTTTGGCGGAAGAACGGGGGATGAGCCTTGAGGAAGTGCTGCCCCTGGCGGAAAAGGACGACGCCTGGGACCGGGAAGTGGACCGCCGTCAGGTGGCGCTGGCACGGCAGGACGGCGGCTGTGTCCTGGGATCCCGGCTGGCAATCTGGATGCTCGGCGAAGCGGACCTCAAGGTGTTCCTTACCGCACGGCCCGAAACGCGCTTTGCCCGTATTCTCAAGCGGGAAGGGGGCGAACTGGCGGCGGTGGCGGCATTTACCGGACAGCGGGACGAGCGGGACCGGGACCGGTATATCAGGCTCTATAATATCGACAATGATGATTTTGCCTTTGCGGACCTCGTGATCGACACCGATGATTTGACTCCGTCTGAAATTGCCGCGCGTATTATCACCCGGCTAAAAGAAAAATTTGCCTCGTAATATGGAAATCGCGGAATTCCAAAACGCCATCTATTCCTATTTTGAAGAGCATGGCCGTACCTTCCCCTGGCGGAAGAAGCTCCATGCCTGGGGGGTGCTGGTTTCCGAGTTCATGCTCCAACAGACCCAAACCGACCGGGTCATTCCCTACTGGAACCGCTGGCTCAAGCTCTGGCCGGGACCTGGGGCCTTAGCGGAAGCGCCTATGGAGACCGTCCTTAGGGAGTGGAGCGGCCTGGGTTACAACCGCCGCGCCCGGTACCTCAAGGAATGCGCCCGGATCATCACCGACGAACATCGCGGAAAGGTCCCCAAAACCCCTGAGTTGCTGCGAAAGCTGCCCGGCATCGGGGACTATACCGCAGGGGCCATTGCCTGTTTCGGCTATAACTATCCCGCAGTCTTTATCGAGACCAACATACGCGCCGTTTTGCTCCACTTCTTTTTCCAGGATCGCACCGGTGTCAAAGACGATGAGCTGTACCCCATTCTTGATGCCGCCCTGGACCGGCAAAATCCCCGGAAATGGTATTGGGCCCTCATGGATTACGGGGCGGCCCTCAAAAAAGTCACGGTCAACCCCAACCGCAAAAGCGCTCATTACGCCAAACAAAGCCGCTTCGAAGGCTCTTTCCGCCAACTTCGCGGCCGTATTATCAAATCCCTGGCCTTTGACGGCCCCGCCTCCGCAGAGGACCTGGGCCGCCGTACCGGTATGGAGGAGGAAGACCTCGACAAGGTGGTGGATACATTGGAAAAAGACATGATGGTGGCGGAAAAAGAGGGCATATACTGCATTCCATAAGGTTGGCTAGGAGCCTGTCGCACTTTTCAATCGGGTTATGTACCTTTCCGCGTAACGGGGAAGTTTGTTGCCGAAGTACCGGGGGAAAAGGCCTATAATCCCTTTTTCCCCGGGTAATTGCAGCCTCCCTTACCGGTTCATCCTTGAGAAAGGGCAAATAAACGCCTGAAGTCATAGGCCAGAGTAACCAAATCCCATTCTATGTTCACCTTTTCAAGCCCTCTCAGGAGAAATTGCCGGAATCCCATCGCCTGCTTGATTATCCCAAATACCGGTTCTACTGTCTCTTTGCGTTTTTTGTAATATTCCTTGCCCGCTTTGGTTTTCAGCCGCTGTGTCATCTTTTCGGTCATGGTGGCATCGGGCGCTACCGGCGCCGGTTCTTTATGCTGCTCCAGATCCTGAACCGAACGGTGGTGTTTTTGCCGCCCGACAGAACAGTAAACCAACGGTCCCTGTCGTGTACCTTTCTCATCTTCCTGCTCAATCGCCGTTATGGCGGCCTCACTGAAAAACCCGGCGTCCGCGATTACGGTTTCTACTTCATATACGCTCTGGTCAACACGGTCCACTACCGAGGGTAATTCCTTCGCGTCATTCACATGATTGGTTACATAGTTCCCCAACACCAGCATGCTCGAAATATCTACCGCAGCCTGTGCGTTGTACGATTGTTCAAAGTGTTTGCCATTCCCCGCTTTCATTATTCGGCTGTCTTCATCAGTAAAATTATACTGGTACTCTTCAAGCGGTTTTTTTGATTTTCCCTTTCCGCCGCCATCAGGCCCTTTCCCTTCGTTTGCGGGCTCTTTTTCGCCTTCTTTCCCGCTTTCCCCTTTCGCCTCCGCATACCGCGCTTCCATTATTTCCCGTGCCCGTTGCAGCTCGCCTTTCCGTATATCCCGCCGCGCTATCTCCTCGGGTATCGTCAGTCCCGCTTCAAGCGGTTTTGCGTCTGCTTCTTCTGCCTTCTTTATCAGTTCCGCTACTTCCTGCTCCGTTTCCGCTATCAGTTCACCAGCCCGTTGGTAACTCATCGCCGCATGCTTACTCGCGTTTGCATGAATCTTTGTCCCGTCTACGCTGATCGCTCCTACTCTTTTTAAGTGTCCCATCTCTTTCGCCAGTATCAGTACTTTCGTGAACGCTTCCTTAAACGCCGCCTTGTTCCCGCTCCGAAACCGGCATATCACTGTATGATCCGGATGGGCTTTCCCGCCGCAGATATATCTCACCGCTATATCCGTATGCGTTGCTTCCTCTATTACCCGCGATGACATCCGTTTCGTCGCATAGCAATATATCAACAATGCCAGCATCATCTCCGGTGGATATTGCTCATCCCCGCTCCCCCGTTCGTTCACCTTGAAGCTGCCTATTTCAAGCCCCTCTACCGCCTCGATGATAAAATGTACCAGGTGGTTTTCCGGTATCCATTCCCGTAAATCTACCGGTATCAGCATCGGCGTCTCCCGATCTATCTCCACAAATCGTATTCCCATACCCCCTTTTTACCATATTTTGTCGGTGTGTGACGATCCCCAGGCAAAGTGCGACAGGCTCCTAGTACCGCATCCTGACAAAATCCACTTCTTCCCGTATAATCAAGACATGATGCGAAACAAGGTGCTGCTCTTATTATTCCCGGTTGTCCTCTTTTTTGCCTGTTCCCGGTCGGAACCGAAGATCACCTACGGTACGATCCGGCTGGTGTACTTTCAGGCGGCGGATAAACCGGAGGAACGGTTCTCGTTTTTTGTCCTGCCCGATGATGATGACGGCATTGAGGACATCGCGGACCTCTATCTGTACCATGACCGGGAGGGGCTTTTTTGGCATATTCCGGCGGAGGAATGGGTGACCTTTGAGGCGGAGGGTAAAACCTGGATCGGGACGCGCAGCCTTGCCATGTCGGACGACGAAAGTCTTCCCCGTGGGCAGTTCCGGGCGGTGTTGATAGACAAGGGAGGTGAGAAGTCACAACGGCTCTTCACCTTTGACGCCCCCGAAGATCCCCGGTATCCCTTTCCGTTTTTCTCCATTACCGAGGGCCGGTATCTGGTGGAATCGGGATACCCTGAACATACCCTTATCTGTTATGACGGCGAGGGGAATTTTGTTACCACCCAGCCCCTCCAGATACTGGACGGTACGGTGGCCAGTTTGTCGCTTCCCGCAGGTATCCGGGGTATCGCTCTGTGGGCGGAGGATTCGGAATACCTTAGCTCCGCCCTTACCGATGTGATAGCCATCCGTTAGGAGAGGCTGATGGGCGATATTGATGGCGCGCGCGCCGGCGGGCGTACCATAAAAAGTTACGTGCTCCGGGCGGGGCGGATGAGCGCCGCTCAAAAGCGGTCTTATGAGGAACTGTTCCCCCGGTACGGGATTGCCCCGGTGGGGAATGTTTTGGACTATCCGCGCATCTTCGGGAACGATAACCCTGTAACGGCTGAGGTAGGCTTCGGCATGGGGATTGCCACCGCCATGATCGCGGAAAACAACCCGGAGAAGAATTACCTCGGTATTGAGGTACATCGTCCGGGCATCGGACGGCTTCTCTGGGAAATCGACAAGCGCGGGCTTTCCAATATCAGAATCATCGAACACGATGCAGTTGACGTGATGACGCGTCTCATACCGGACAGCTCGCTTGCGGCTCTCCACATGTTCTTCCCCGATCCCTGGCCCAAAAAACGGCACCACAAACGGCGGCTCATCACCCGGCCCGTTACAGACCTGCTGGCCCAAAAGCTCGCCGCCGGAGCTTACCTCTACATGGTAACCGACTGGGCGGACTACGCCGATTGGGCGCTCCGGGAACTGTCGGACACGCCAGGGTTACAGAACCGCTACGATGGCTTTGCGGAAAGTCAGAGCTGGCGTCCTCGCACGAAGTTTGAGCAGAAGGGGATTGATAAGCGGCATGAGGTAAGGGAATTGTACTTTGTACGGCAGTAATACGGTGCCTGGCACCATAGGCGTATACCTAATGAAGAATTTAACCACAAGCTGACCTACGGGCAGCACCACACGGACCACACGGACAAAAAGGCAAGAAATCAAAGCAGAGGGAACTATGGCAACTAAAAACAATACATCCCGGGTACAATCCCTGGAACGGCTGATTAATGGGTATCAGGCTTCATATTACAACGGTGAAGCGGAAATTTCCGACGGGGAATTCGATCTCCTGTGGGATGAGCTTAAGGGGCTGGACCCGGAAAACCCGGTTTTTACGAAGGTCGGTGCGGACGATACCGACGGCTTTCCCAAGGCAAGGCACCTCATCCCCATGGGGAGCCAGGAAAAGGCCGCCAACCCGGCGGATTTCCGGGACTGGGCCGGAAAGATCGCGCCGCCGTCCTATGTGGTTCAGTACAAGCTCGA
>BNVD01000011.1 GCA_025997835.1 Spirochaetia bacterium | reverse complement strand
ACGGTTACTTTCAATCTATGCTGTGGGGGCCCATGGTCCGCCTGGTATCGGAGTACAGCCCGCCGGAAAAGCTGCACAAGGGACTGATTTTCCTCATCAGTTCAACCATTATCGGCTATTTTTTTTCTTACGCCGTATTGGGACGGATCACCGTATTGATCCATTGGAAATGGGCCTTTTGGGCGCCGGGCGTATTGCTCTTGATTATGGCTTTTCTCTGGTTTTGGGCGTTTCGCGGAACTACCCGGAAAGGCGCGCCCGTTTCCGGCAAACGTGAAAACACTGCGGCGCGTGGGGGCCTGTGGGGTATGCTCGATTTCCTGCGCCGAACAAGACTCTGGGTGGTTGCGCTGGTATGTGTGCTGGGAGGACTGGTTAAGGAAGGGCTGACCCTCTGGAGTCCTACGATTCTTTCAGAGTCACAATCCCTTGGTATGGATAAGACGCTTTTGATTATGACGCTGCTTCCGCTGCTGAATCTGCCGGTGCTTGCGTTAAGCGGATGGGTGAATACGCTGTTCCGGCATCACGAAAAACGTACGCTGTTTTTCTTTTTGGCGCTCTCCCTTGTCTTTGTCGTAATGCTCAAGTTTACCTTGCAGGACACGCTTCTATGGATGAGTATCGCGCTCTTCAGTCTTATCGCGGCGGCTTTTGCGATAAACAATATACTTATATCCTTTGTACCGGTTAATTTCCAAAAGGAACAGCGGGTATCCACAGCCGCCGGTTTTCTGGACTGCGCCACCTATTTAGGCGCGGCGATTTCCGGCCCGCTTGCCGGCCTCTTGGCTGACAAGTCCGGCTGGAAAAGCGTTGTCGATGGCTGGATTATGGTAACGGTTATGGCGATTATCCTGACGATCTTCACTCGTGATTACAAAACAAAGAAGCAATAAGCCCCGACTGCGGCGGACTTGCCAATTAATCCCTGTCTGTAAACCGGTATCCCAGGCTGATTCTCAGGGTTGGGCCACCGGTCAAGCCCCCAAGCTTGATGTTCGAAGCGTGAAACTGGTGTGCGGTCATGTCCTTGGCGCCGGTTTCATAGGGGGTTTGCAGCCGGAAGCTGAATAACAGTTCGTTCCGCAGGAACAGCGGCCCCTTGATTTGACAGTCAAGGCCCGCGCCAAGGTCTATTGTAAGGGTATTCCAGGCCGAAAGGGGGTAGGAATTGCCGTCCTGGTCCTGGTCCGCCGGAAGGTCGCCCTTGGTCCGGTCATGGACGGCATCGCCCTTGGGCTGCCGTTTTTCCGTCAGGGCTATCTGATATTCCACGCCCGCCAGGGGAAACAGCGTAATTTTTTCAGTCACCCGAAAGGGGTACTTCCCCAGCAGAGAAAGGCCAAGGGCCGTCTCCGTACCGGTTCCCGTATCATCAGAGATGCTAAACCAGGAGCCGCCCGCGAGCTTTTGTTTCAATTTTTCCTCATAGGAGTTTTTTCCACCCCGGAGTGATACGGCAGCTACCCCGTATGTAGCGTCAAAAAACAGGAACCCCCCGTAGTTAACCCGGTCCATGGTCTGAGTTGAGTTGATATTTCCGGGTATGATGGGGTCCAAAGACCCATTGGCTTCCAGCGTGTACCGGGTAAAGGTATATCCCATAAGGCCGCCGCCCCCGGCGCTAAAAGAAAAGGGCGCCGCGGGAAGACCCATAGCAAGAATAATCGTAAAAACTACAAAAAACAGGGTATTTTTCATATACGGATATTGAACAAATTCTAATTTTTTGTCAATATAAGGGGCGTTTCTAAAAACTTACTTGAGTTGTTAGAGGTGCCCATAAATCTGTTCTTAAGGAGAAACGAATGTGTAGAAAAATGTCTCTTGTGGGTCTTGGAGCGGCCATTGCCCTCAGCCTGGTGGTTTTTGCCGCCTGTAAAGAGGCGGATGAGGATCCTGTTGGGCCCAGCGGGATCACTGATATCGCGGTAACTATCGGGAAGGTTACGATAATCAATATCCCTGAAACCGTAGGCGGCGGGGCTTCTTATAAAGTCTTCGTACAGCTTGCATCCGGGCAGAATGCGGAAGACGGCGCTGTAGCGCTCGGTAGTAAAGAGATTGGCGCTGCAGGGGAACAAGGTTTCAAAGACAACAGTGGCAGCCCCTGGACTGAAGCAGGGAGGTACTATGTCGCGGTAGTAGTCAGTCCGGCAACGGTGACATCATCGAACGATATTGCGGTGTATGCCCCCATGATGCAACAAGACTTTTCTTCCCCATTACTGACTTTTGATTTGACAACGTTTTTAAAGCTGAATGATATCATGCCTGGAAAGGTTCCGCAAATATTTAACGGAGAAGGACTCCCTGCCGACCAGACGGGTGTTATCTGTGTCCCTGATTCTGGTATTAACTATCCCGCGAATCTGGGGAAACAATAGGTTTCGTAGTACTAATAGCGCGTACCACCTGATGCCTAATCCCCGTACAATTCGATATACCGGTCTATGGCCTGAATCATTTCTTTCTCCAATGACGCGTTCATGGTTCGCGTGGGAGCGACGACCGCGGCGCCCAGGGTGTGGTGCAGGCCGGTGGAGGTACCGATAAGTACATTTGGCGCCTGTACGGCATCCAGAGCGCCATGTAAACTTGCGGAGTTTGAGTAGGGCACGGTGCGGTCACTTGCATCGTGGACGATGATGGTTGGTGGTATGCCGCCAGAAATACGATACCGGGGGGAGATTTCGTTTATGTACTGAACCACCGGCCCGGTAAACCCGAACGGTGATATGTCATTTCTGGTGAGTTTCTGTCCGGTCAATGAGGAAGTTAGCAACAGTATCGTTTTAAAACTTATCCAGTTGAAGGGATTTCTGGCAAGATTTATCCACCGTACATCCGCAAGATCCGACAGGCCGGACATACTGACACAGAACGCGATAGGTATGGGAGGATCCGCGTCAAAGTAGCGGTAACTGTAATTCAGGGCCAAAAACCCGCCCAAAGAGTGTCCGATAACAATTACCTTGTTAATCGCAACGCCATTGTCATTCGCGGTACGTTTTATGCGTGAGAGGGCGCTATCAACATCGGTTAATAAATCATGCATGGTCAGGTTGTTGTTTGTAGTACGTATGGTGCGGTAATTCACATTGGCGACAATACAATCTTCCCGGTATGTATTCAGGAACGACCAGTTCTCCATTTTTCCGCCGTTAAAGCCATGAATGAACACCAGCGCATTTGTTTTTTCAGGTATGATGTTCGGGATGGTCATATCGGCGTATTGTTCTTTTGCATCGCCATATTGCAGGTGGTCAAACGCCGTCCAGCGGTTCTTCTCCTGCTGCGGTACGTTCCCGGTGCTTGCGCAGGATACCAGGATCAATACCAGAAGGGGAAGCAAGCAGTACTTTACCGGTTTCATATTTTACTATAGGCTACGGTTATATTTGTGTCAATTGTTTTTGGCACAGGGTTGTTACCCGGAGGCAGGTTGATATGGTAGATATTTGGCAGGAAACGCTTCCGGTACGGTTTGGGAATATTGACCGGTCGGACCGGCTGACCTTGGCTTCCATCTTCGACTTTTTTCAGGAGGTGGCCATCAGCCACGCGGAGGATCTGGGGGTTGGCCGGGAGGCGTTGGCCCGCACCCGGCAGGGGTGGGTTCTGTCCCGAATGTCGGTAGTAGTGGAGCGGCGGCCAAAATGGCAGGAACCGGTGGTAGTGCGGTCCTGGCCTCGCGGTGCGGAGCGGCTGTTCGCCATCCGGGATTACGATATTCGTGACGCCCAGGACCGGCCCATCATCCGCGGCCGGAGCGGCTGGCTCATTCTGGACATTGATAAACGCCGCCCCTTACGGGTTCAGCCCCTGATAGAATCGCTGCCCCCCAACGACGGGCTCGATGCCCTTCCCGGCGGCGCCCACAGCCTTGAAGCGCGGGAGAACCTGATCAAAACCGGTGAACGCCGTGCCGCCTATTCCGACATTGATTATAACGGCCACGTGAATAACGCCCGCTACATCCAGTGGGTGGAGGACGCCGCCCCCCCGGACCTCCTCGAAAAAGCGGACCGCCTCCGTTTTGACATCAACTACCTTAGCGAAATAAAGCCCGGTGAACTGATTGAACTCTGGACCGCTCCCATTACCGCCGCCGATCCCACTGATGACAGCAATACTGTCTATAACCAGGCCATCGCCTTTGAAGGCCGCCGTACCGATGACGGGCAGCCGGTATTCCGGGCAGAACTGCGGACCGGAAAAGAAAACTGACCTACAGGTAAAACGCAGAGAATGATGATAAATTGCGGGCTGATGGATCCCATTATTCCTTAACCGGTGATATGGAGCGGCCCATTACCCGCTGTACCGCAGGCTGGCTGTTTATTTCTTCTTTGTATCTGATAAGCAAATGAGGATTATTTTCACCCATTCGCACTTGATACCGTTCACCGCCATAGACTATACTTTCTGCCCCTGCGGTATGTACTAAATCGAACTGGGTTCCTTTTGAGTTTTTTCTAAAAAGTAATGTTTTTTTGTCATCTTCATCAAAACAGATCTCTAAGCCATATCCGGTGACAACACCGGAGTTATTTTTAAGCACCCCTTTGGTTCCTTCTTCAATTTGTATTCGTATGAATGTTTTCTGTAACATCCCTTCGCCCCTGTTGTTAATTTTAACTAATTCGGCTTGTTTTTCCTTTTCCAGGGTGATTGATGCGGAAATATAATACTGGAAACTCTTAATGTCTTTTCCGTTTTTTATGACACGCTCTATTATTTCCTGTGTTATTGGCACCAGGGGAATTTCCGGGGGCGTTACTTCCGGTACTATTTCTTCCGGCTCAACCGGTTCAGGATTACTTTTACACCCCACAAAGACCCCGGCCGCCATAATACCCGCCAGTAATAGCCAAATCAGTCCCGTGCGCTTCATGTGAATATCTCCCTTCTCATGATCGGAAGATAGGGATGAATACTTTATCCTTTACCGTTTATGGTTTTCCCACGCTTCCAGCGCCGCCCGCAGTTCCGCCCGGTCTATCCCCCAATTCCGCCCGAACCGTGCCAGAAGCCAATCCGCTGCCTCCATGAACCGCCCGAACACCGCCTTTCCGCCGGGGAAGAGCCGGGCCGTCAAATCCGGGAACGCGTCCCGGTTGACGATGAGTTCCCAAAACCGGGCGAAGTTTTTGACCCGGTCAAGATCGCGGGCGGGCAGGGCCGCCGTTTCCAGCGCCTCATACGGCGGGTCCGGGGCATAGCGCATCCCGCAGGTTTCACTGTGCCGGACTATCGGCGTTCCCGGCAAACACTTGAGGATACCAAGCTGAATCTCCGCGGGGGGCTTTGCGGACTGCTCTGCTTGAAGCGTATCGTTTCTCTGCGGATCCGTTACCGTTTGTACCGCCGTCCCCTCGCCAGACAATGCACCCCAAAGCTGGTCGAACCCTTCCCCAAAGGACGCCAAATCCTCCCCCGGCAGCCCTGCGATAAGGTCCGCATGAACAATAGCACTGGTGTGCTGCCGTAAAAAATTCAGCGTCTCAAGCTCTTTTACCGGATCGTTGTCCCTGCCTATCAATGCCGCAGTATCACTGTTGAAGGTTTGTATCCCCACTTCAAGCCGCAGACTTCCTGTGGGGAAGCGGCTCAACAGTTCCCGCAGTTCCGCAGGAAACCGCGCCGGAACCATCTCAAAGTGAACGCATAGCGGTGAAACCTCCCCAATCCGCCCCAGAAAAAACTCCATGATACGCCGCGCCCGTGCAATGTCCAGATTAAACGTGCGGTCCAAAAACTTAAAGGTCCGTGCTCCCCGTTCAATCAGCGCCGCCATTTCCGTCAAAAACCCATCCAGCGGAAATTCCCGTACCCTCCGGTCCAGTGAACTTAAACAAAACTCACACCCGAACGGACACCCACGGGAGGCCTCCACATACACCAGTTTCCGGCCAAGGTCCTCCCCGGTATACAGCCGGTACCCCGGATCAATGCCGGTAAGGTCAACCGCTTTAGCCGTGATAAACTTCCCGGCGCCCGATTCAACCGATGGCAGCGCCGCAATTTTCTCCCCTAAACCGTTTTTGTCCCGATATAGCTCCGCCTCATCCCGCTCCAGCAACACCCCGCAAAGCTCCCGGAAAACAACCTCTCCCTCACCCCGGACAACCCAATCCGCATATCCCAACAGTTCCGCCTCCAACGGCAGATACGACACCTCCGGCCCCCCAAGTACAATAACGGGCCTCGGAACCGTGCCGCCACCCCACACCTGCTCCAACGCCTGTAACAGTTCTACTGTTGCCCGGTGATTCCATATCGACACCGAAATCCCAAGGATACGCGGCCGTGCCGCCAATACCGGTCCCACCTTTTCCGCCAAAGGCTGCCGTAACGCGAATTCCACAATCGCCGTCCCTTCTTCAAGTTCGCCCAAGTTGGCCTTTAACAGCCGCATCGCCAGAGAAGGGTGTATCCATTTAGCATTTATCGTAGTTAAGAGAATAGTACTGCTGTTACCAACAACATCGCCGTCCGCAGAATTTTTACATCCATCCATACCATCACCACCACCGGGCACCACCAAATTCTCTTCCCCATTTCCAGAGTGAGCGGACCAGCAGACCCAATGCTAATGCACAAAACCGGTAAAGGCAGGCGGTGTGGCGGGCGGCCCTTGCCCGAAACATTATGACAACTTACAAGAAAGCTTAAAGCGTCTTAGCGAATAAAGCAAATCCCTTAGCGTACAAACGCGCCTGGTTCGAGTAATATTGTTGTTCATCTGGATCGGACAAGGGCCGCCCGCTGCGCCGTCTGTATATGCCAGCCTATGTATCCCTATACAGATTTGTTGACATCCATCCCCTCAAACAAATCCACCGTCCCCGTCCTCCACTCCTCCAGCGCCTCCAGCACCAGCCGCTCCACCTCAAGCCAGTTATCCGCCCGCGGCCCCGGCAGATCCCGGTTGGTAGAATTACTAAATACGATGGTCCGGCACCCCTGCGCCCTAAGACGCTCCACATTAGAAGGCGCGTCGTCGATATACACATGGGCCCCAACCGCGCCCTTATCGGCCATAAAACAAAGGTCCCAATAGGGAATGTCGTAGGAATCCAACCAGTCCACGGTTTGGGTTATCGAAGTTTTGTGGGAGTATTTGAGAAAAAGCCGGTGGGTGATGATGCGGATACGGATACCACGGGTGGAAAGTTTTCGCAATACCGCCGGGGCGTCCTTTATGGGCTGCATATCCCGGAACAGATTACGCTGGGTAACGGCGAAACGGTGGAGCCTGTCGTAACCGCCTGATTCGTCAATGTTCCATTCGTCCAGACCGTAGCTCACTTCTTCGGGCAGGGTATCCAGCGGCTTGTCGAGCCATTCCGCCGCAATCTTTCGCATGGCGCCATAAAAGTCGCCTACCACGCCGTCCAGGTCTACACCCAGAATAAAGCTGCTTTCATCCATATATATAACCGCTCCTTAGGCGTTTTGTTTTGATATAAGGATAACCATGCTCTGCTCTTTTACGTGGTACTGGTCCGGGAAGAACAGCGGCTTTTCATTGCCCGGCAGTAGAATGTCCTCCGGGGAGGGGAGACTCGTGTCCACTGCAAGCATCCAGGTTTTACCTTCCAGGGATTCGCAGACTTCAAAGACGACCGGTTTGATCCCCGAATTGAACATGACAAAAAAATCGTTGTCATCCCGGTCGGACAAAATTTCCGTCATACTGCCGTCGATCCGCATGGCAAGGCAGGTGTCGTTTTCTTCCCGTTCATCCCAATCGGGGTTCTCCCCTTTTTCGTCAAACCAGGTGATGTCGGGGATGGCGTTAAAGTTGCCGTCCTTGCCGGAGTAGAATTCGGGGCGCATAAAACCGGGGTGCCGCCGCCGGAAAGCGATCATCTCTTTGACAAACCGGAACAGGCCTTTGTTCTTTTCCAGCAGCGACCAGTCGTACCAGGATATATCACTATCCTGGCAATAGGCGTTGTTGTTCCCCCGCTGGGTGCGGGCCAATTCATCTCCCCCCAAAATCATGGGGGTTCCTAACGAGATAAGCAGGGTGGCAAAGAAATTTTTCAGCAGCCGTTCCCGGATGACTTCGATAGCCGGATTTTCCGACGGCCCTTCGAAGCCGTGGTTGTAACTCCAATTGGCCTCCGCCCCGTCCCGGTTATTTTCGCCGTTTTCGTCGTTGTGCTTGGCGTTGTAACAGACCAGATCCCGCAAGGTAAACCCATCGTGGCTGGTGATAAAGTTAATAGAATGAAAGGGTTTTCTGCCGTCCCGCAGGTACAGGTCCGAGCTTCCCGAAAGCCGGGTCGCCAGATGCCGCACCTCGTGGTTATCACCACGCCAATAGCGCCGCACCTCGTCCCGGTAGCGGTCGTTCCACTCCGCCCAGCGCCCGCCGGGAAACCAGCCCACCTGATAGGCCCCGCCCGCGTCCCAGGCTTCGGCAATGATCTTGGTGTGGCTTAACACCGGGTCCTCGGCAATCCGTTCCAGCATGGGCGGATTCTCCATAAGCCGTCCCTGTTGATCCCGGCCCAGAATGGACCCCAAATCGAAGCGGAAGCCGTCTATGTGCATCTCCACCACCCAGTAGCGCAGACAGTCTATAATGAAGGTCCGCACCACCGGGTGATTGCAGTTCATCGTATTCCCGCAGCCGGAATAGTTTTTGTAGTACCGTTTGTTTTCGTCCAGCATATAGTAGATGGTGTTATCCAGCCCCCGGAATGAAATGGTCGGCCCCCATTCGTTACCCTCGGCGGTGTGGTTAAACACGATGTCGAGAATCACCTCAAGCCCCGCCTTGTGGAGTTCCCGGACCATCTCCTTGAATTCCCGCACCTGCCCGCCGGGATTGGTATCCGCCGCGTAGGAACCCTTTGGCGCGAAGAAGGCCACCGTGGAATAGCCCCAATAATTAACCAGATGCTTGCCCGTGCGGGGGTTTGTCTGGATCAGTTCCCGCTCGTTAAATTCCTGGATAGGCAGAAATTCCAGACTGGTAACCCCCAGCTCTTTCAGAAAGGGGATTTTTTCGATGACCCCCCGGTAGGTACCTGGATGTTGTATCCCGGAATTGGGCGAGGCCGTAAGCCCCCGGATATGGGTCTCGTAGAGCACGCTGTACTGCAGGGGGTAATTGAGAGGAATATCCCCCTGCCAGTCGAATGTATCATCCACCACCACGCATTTAGGCTGATTAAAAAGATCATCCTGTTCCGAAAACGAAAGGTCCCCATTGGGATCATCGGAGTTATACCCCAGACAGACCCGGAGATCCCACTCGTTAAGGGGAGTGAGGGCCTTGGTGTAAGGGTCAATCAGGGACTTATGGGGATTAAACCGGAACCCCCGTTCAGGCTTATAGGGACCGTCCGCCCGGTAGAGGTACAGTGCCCCCGCTTTGAGCCCCGGAACATGGCAGTGCCAGACATCCCCGGTCCTGTTTTTCTGCGGGTCAAGTTTGATTTCCGTATAGGGGCTTTCCGGCCCGGCTGATTCAAAAAGCGTTAGGGTAATCGCCGTGGCGTACCGGGCAAACAGGGAAAAGTTGACCCCCGTTTCGGTTAAGGTTGCGCCCAGGGGCAGGGGTTTCCCACTTTCGATGGTGTACTTACTCATATCAGGAGTATATCACGATTCTGCGGTTCTACCAATGCTTCGCGTGGTGATTTGGACGCTACAATAACCATCTATAATCCTGACGGCAATCTACCATGGCATCAACATATACCGTATCTCCTTTAATTTGGTAGATCAAGAGATAACGCTTTTCAAACAGTAATTTTCGGTATTTGTGTTTCGGCAGCATGGGTTGTGAGAGCCATGGAAATCGTTCCGGCTGCTTTCGCAGGGATTGTGACTGGGTTTCAAATTGATTGATAAGCCGCTTTGCGGCAGCTTCACTAACATTTGCCAGAAATCGGGCGTGATAGACCAGCATCCCGGAAGCCCGCTCAGAAATCTCAACCGTATAAGTTTTACCCTTGCTTGGCATTGATAACTTCATGAACCGCCTGTTTCATCCGTGTGGTAACTTCCTCTATAGAAAGCCCCGGTTTACCATGTGCCCGGTCTTCTTCGGCTGCCAGAAGGTTTTCCCGCAGTTTAAGCGTCGATTCCCGGCGGACAAAGGCTTCCATATCCATGACAACCAGATCGCCTTCGCCGTTTTTTGTCAGATAGACCGGTTCCCCGGTAGATTTGCAGATTGAAGCGATGTCGTTGTAATTTTTTCGTATGGCAGCGGATGGTTTTATTTGCATAAATTTCTCCTATAGTATTAAAAGATACTTATATAGGTATAATTGTACTCCATTGGTCTGGCGTAATCAAGCTGTGTATCAGCGGCTGGAAAAGTCACAGAAGTCAGATTCGGCGATAACGGCAATAAAAAGGATAGTGCGGGTGTTTGAGCAGGAGTTGAGTGTGAGGATAAGGCAAGAGGGTGCGTTGGCCTGGTGACAGACATCCGTGCGCTCCCCCCATTGTACAACATTATCAGTACCCAAAGCGCCGGTTTTTTATTCCATTCAATGTTCCGTCAACGCCCCCCGCCATAACTCTACGAACCATTCCGGGCTGACGTTCTGCGCCCCCAGCCGGTCCTTGTAGTCCAGGGGCATACCCAAATCCCAAAAGTCGAAGCCCCGGTCGCGCAGGTACCGGCCGGTCAGGATCAGTTGGGCCGTTCCCGCAGAATTCTCGTCGCGGTACCCCGAATAACTGGTATAGACCCGGCCAACAATTACCCCGAATTCCCCCGCCCGGAGCTGTCCATCCCGGTAAACCCCAAAGGAAACCGGCCGTACCGGGCATCTGTCGATCTGCCGTATCTGCTTGATGCTTTCCCGCAGGGGCTGGGTGAGCCAGTCATCGCCGTGAACTTCGGCGCAGCGTTCCAGGATGTACTCAAAATCCGTGTCGAACCGCAGTTCATACCGGGGGAGGAGCCGCCGGGCGGTTCTGCTCTCGTGGAGGTCTTCCCAGAACAGCACCGACCGTATCAGGTGCAGTTTGGGCAGAAGGAGAAAGTCTGACGCACCATTCGAAGCCGCGCCGCCGGAGGCCGCATCATCATCCTCATCGGACAATCCTGTGGACATAACCAGAAAGCCCGCCGCCATCAGGTCCGCGATAAATGCCGGGCTAAAATCCAGGGCAAGGCAAAATTCCTCATCATAGTTGGTGTAGAGCATGGCGTCCACGATCCAATTGAGATCATCACCGGGGCTGATAAAAATATGGCCTGATTGGGTGTACCGGAGATGCGGCGGGGTCATTCGGGGATTATACGCTATTCGTTTGGAATTGTAACCTGGTGCGGAAACCGGGATTCTACCGGTTGCGGTTTGCCGCTCCTTTGTGGTAGTGTTGCTTTATGGCAGACAGAATTACCCTGGAGCAGGAACAGGCTGAGGAGCTTGTCAAAAAATACGGTTCGCCCCTCTATGTGTATGATGAGGGGATTATCCGTACGCGGTGCCGGGAAGTACGGGCCCTTTCGTCCTATCCGGGATTCACGCCCAATTATTCGGCAAAGGCCAATACCAACATTGAACTGCTTAAAATTATCAAAAGCGAGGGCTTTCGCGTAGATGCCATGTCGCCGGGGGAAATCCTCGCCGAGGAAGCCGCGGGGTTCGGGCCGGAAGAAATATTGTTTATATCGAACAGTGTTTCTGTTGAAGAAATGCAGTTCGCCGCAGACCGGGGGATCATGATCAGTGTTGATTCCCTTTCCCAGCTTGGACAGTACGGCCGGGCGGGGCTTCCGAAAAAAACAGCGTTCCGGCTGAATCCGGGGATTGGCGCCGGGCATAGCGCCAAGGTGATTACCGGCGGCAGAAGCAAATTCGGTATCGAAAAAAAACAGCTCGATGGGGTGCAAGAAATCGCGGCGCGGTACGGCCTGGTTATCGCCGGGATAAATCAGCATATCGGTTCCCTCTTCCTCAACAGTGATGAGTACCTTGCGGCCGCAGAGGTACTGTTTGAAACCGCCTTTGAATTTTCCGCACTGGAATTTATCGATATTGGCGGCGGCTTCGGTGTTCCCTACCGCGGTACCGAAGGGCGGCTGGACATGGGCGCCCTGTCGCAGAAGTTGTCCCAAAAGATTGATGATTTTACGGCCCGCCATCCCAACAAAAACATCCGCGTTATGGTGGAGCCGGGCCGCTACCTTGTCGCGGAAAGCGGCATCCTGCTGGGGACCGTACACAGCGTCAAGGAAAACTACGGCGAAACCTACGTGGGTACCGACATCGGTTTCAACGTCCTTATGCGCCCCGTCCTCTACGATTCCTGGCACGACATACTGATATTTACCACCAACCAAAAAACACAAAAACTGACGATTACCGGCAACATCTGCGAAAGCGGTGATATTCTTGCCCGTGACCGAGACCTGCCCCTGCCTGCTGTCGGAGACATCATCGGCATTGAAAACGCCGGCGCCTACGGCTACAGCATGGCCTCCACCTACAACTCCCGCCCCCGCCCCGCAGAAGTACTGCTCAGCCCCGATGGCCAAGACCGCCTGATCCGCCGCCGGGAAAGCTTGGCTTCGCTGAGTGGCGGTATGTGTTAGCGTAGATGGCGTCCTCCATCTTGAGACAAAAAGCATCGGTAGTAATTTGTGTGACACCGTCTCACAATTTCATAGATAACTGGTCCGTATTGTCCAATGCGCCATAGTTCCCCCATGAAAAACCGCCCGTTCCAGAGCTATGGTAATAGTGGCCACCGAAAAAAACAGCAGGGGCCACATAAAAACTCCACCCATCCTGAAAAGTTCTAATAAGGAAAAACTTTTTTGTCCGGCTTCCATGTAAACCTCACTTTGTTTTTTTTAAACGAAATTCGCCTGGCAGGGATTCCATATTGAAACTGAACTTTTCGGCAAAATCAATCTTGATGCCCAGCAGAGAAGTCCACGAGCGGTTTGGCTTCAAATCAAAATCATTAAGGTTGTTGCTTATCGCTATGGAGATAATGACATCGTTCATGGACGAAAAAAGACCGGTTCCCGCCGTAAGGGTGAGCGTGTCAATTGGCCCGTAATTTTACTGAATATTGAAACAAACCGCTATATGTTCCGAAAGGGCGCCGGGCGCCTTTTTCGGCTCAGACCTAAGGACCCGTGCGGGTCCTAAGCTACCGCGCCCCAACGTGGTGTATCATATTCCGCACATGCTCATTGCAGTTTATTGAAGTCAGATGAACCCCCGGATGGGCTGCCGCAAAGACCCGGAAAACCTCGTCCGCAAACCCCTGACCTATCATATCAACCCCGGCAAAGTCCAGCACCACCTCAAGAAAACGGTCGAACCGGGTGATAAGCCGCTTGGCCTGGGAACGGGACATAAGGGATTCCCCCTCGTATTGCATTAACTGTACCGGGATAGCGGTCTTGTGAAAGCCGGGCTGTTTGTCAGGGTCGGTATATTCGTTAAAGACACCGGCGATAAGAAGGGGGGAGTTTTTTCGGATTGTCATGATAACGGTGGTTCCGTCGACACCTGCTCCCCGCTGTTCAAAAATCCGGTCATCGTCCTTATGACCAAAAAAAGAAAGGTTCCCTGAGTATATCGAAAAATGATCAAATATCCGGGAACTGAAAAATATCCCTTCCCCGGAATGCTTTTGGGGGTCCGAGGTAAATTTCCCCTTTGCCAGTTCCAGAATGGAATGCCGGGGATCATCCAGCCCCAAATCAGTTTGTATTTTCTTGAATATACCAATGCCCGTATCGGTAATCTCAAATGTAATCTCCCGGGCGTTAACGGACAGGAGGATCCGCAGGGTCGTTGAAAGGGAATGGTCGATTACGTTATTCACCATCCCGGTAAAACCGTACTGACAAATCTGGCGGACATTTTGCGGGGCATCCTTCAGGCAAGGCGAAATGTCCTTTCTCCATATAAGATCCTCGTCCAGAGCGTCATTAACCGTGTAGGCGTATTCAAAAACGGTATCCGCCAGCCGGTACTGGGGATACCGGCCCTTCCGTTCCTTGGTAAGGGCGCCCGCATCAATAAGCCCATTGAGGTATTTTAGGGCCGTTGGTTTCGATAACCCGAAATGTTCCATCGTCAGGGAAAGTATGTCGTTGGGATGGGCCGGTACGTTCTCAATGATAAAATTATTCAGGGCATCGACTATCTCTTTGGTAAACTTCACGTTGATTATCCTCTTGTTAAGATAAATATAAAGCGAAGTATTCAGCGTGTAAAGGGGAAGGTATATCCACGTCTGCGGACTAAAAGGGTTTTTTGCCCGCGAATGCGTACTCCTCGCCCTGTACCGGTGTCAGGCACCTTTTGCTTCCCCAAAATAATTATAAAACCTATTGACAAAAATAAAAAAAGTACAATATATTGTACATAGGAGATATAAATATGGATGCAATTACCTATACTGGCTTACGGCAAAATTTAAAGACTTATATGGATAAAGTCTTTCAAGATCACGATCCCTTAATAGTTATCCGAAAAAACAATGAAAATGTGGTTTTACTTTCAGTGGGTGAATATAACAGCTTATTGGAAACTAATTATTTATTATCCAATGAGGCCAATGCGGAACATTTGAAAAAATCAATTACCCAGCATAAAGCCGGTAAAATAAAAGCAAGGGAATTGTACGAAGATGAATAAAAAATTCACCGATGAGGCATGGGACGATTATCAATATTGGATAGAAAATGATAAAAAACAATTAAAAAGAATAAATGCCTTAATAAAAGATATAGACAGGAATCCTCATGATGGAATTGGTAAACCTGAACCATTGAAGGCAAATTTGCAAGGCTATTGGTCCAGAAGAATAGATACAGAACATAGGATCGTATATACGTTGGACCAGAGGTCCAACGAAGAAAACCAAATAGTATATATTTCATTTAGATATCATTATGAATAGAAAAATATACCTGGATGAAATTATGTTCCATAAGGGGCCTTTTGACCTTACCTTGTAGAGAAACAACGCCGGGAAATTCGGTGCCAGACCTTTGCGTTCACCAGAGAGGAGCATAATCTAACGGTTGAAGGCTGGGGTACTGCCCAAGGCGGTAAGCAGACGGCAGGCCGGGAGATGATAGCTTATGGATACAAAGGAAAAAAGGTGCCGGGAATTCTTCAGCCGGAATATAAAACGAAGTATTCAGCGTGTAAAGGTGCCGGGTGCCAGGCACCTTTTTGCTTCCTCAATAAAAACTCCGCCCATCCTGAAAAGTTCTAATAAGGAAAAACTTGTTTGTCCGGCTTCCATAGTAAACCTCACTTTATTTTTTCCAGGCGAAATTCGCCTGGCAGGGATTCCATTATATGGTCCCAGGAAAATTGATAATAAATCCAGTCGGCGGCTTCTTCCCAATCCCTAAGCAGGGTTCCCGAATCCCGAAGGGGCCGCAATTCTTCGGGAAGCAGGGCTTCCGTATAGGTCCTGTTCCATTTGATGTCCTCACCCCGCACCCATTCCACGCCATTAGTTGTCCAGTCGGCGGGCCGTTTTTTAGCGGGAAGGGTTTCGGGTAAGAGGATGGGCTGCCAATAGTCCTCAAAATCTTTCTGCTCGATTAAGAAAAAACTCCGCTCCGGTTCTTGAGTCTCCAGCCATTCATGCATCCATTCGGTAAGGGCCGTAATCCGTTCATGACGGTTGCGCAAGGCGGTAAGGGCCTGTTCTCCGGTAATCCGGGTAGTATTGCGGAGAATTTTTCCTTCTGTTATCTGAATAGGTTCTACCGGCTTGTTCAAGGTTAATACGGCGTTCTCACCGTCCTTAACAAATGTTCCACTTCCAATTATATCCATAGTAAATTCGTTCCAGCCGCTTTCGCTGCTCGAAAAAAACGTATAAGTGGTTAAATGGAATTCGCCGTCTTCATTCGGAATTGTTCCATACCATTTCAGAGTAGGCATTAATGTGAAGGAAAGGCTTAAAAATTCACTTCCGTCTTTTTTTCGTACCAGAGCTGCGGAATCTCCGTTTTTACCAGTACGGTAGACTTCGATAGTTTTTTCCGCAAAGGCCGACCCGTCCATAAGCTGTCCTGTTTTTTCAGTAAGACCGGCGCAGCTAAGCAAAAGGGCGGCGCATAGTATCGGTAGTATATTTTTCATTCTCTTAATACCTCCACTTAAATCCAAAGGAAATCATCGGTATCGGAAGGTCGTATACCGGGGTATATTCGCTCATTTCTTCTTCGCCGGTATATCCGTTGACCCGGGAAATCCATATCGCGTCATACACAAGGGCTTGCAAATTCTCAATGCCAAGGGATATCTCGGTATGGGTCTTTCGCCGCGGATTAAACCGGCGCCAGGTAAACTTCACGTCCACCGGCCAGGAAAATCCGGTTCGTTCACCATTGTTGTCTTCATCCGGTTTGCCCGTGGCAAAACCAAAGCGGAGTCCTATGTTAAATCTTGTTGAAGGTTTTATGTTCATAACAAGATTAATATTATGGAACCGGTGAAAATCGGGATAATACCAACCGTTTCCTGTTTTGGGATACCTGTCAGGATCCGCATCCGCCGGTATGGGGTCGGGTACTGCGTTTGGATCCCGGTACTGCGCCCAGGTAAAGGAATAGGACAACCAACCATCTATATAACGGGATTCCATTTTCTGCAGTTGGAAATCAAAGCCGATAATCCTGCCGGTTCCGTTAAACCAATAGTCGATGGTGGTTATATCATCTCTGGTATCAAGCGGCGTACCTGCGCCGGTAACGGTGGTTACCGTATAGGCCCGGTCAAATACGTGTTTGTAGTATCCTTCAATATTGAAACTGAACTTTTCGGCAAAATCAATCTTGATACCCAGCAGAGAAGTCCACGAGCGGTTTGGCTTCAAATCAAAATCATTAAGGTTGTTGCTTATCGCTATGGAGGTAATGACATCGTTCATGGACGAAAAAAGGCCGGTTCCCGCCGTAAGGGTGAGCGAGTCAATTGGCCCGTAATTTTGTAGCACCCGGTAATCAACATTAAGCCGGGGGTTTAAGACCGGTATGGTTTGAAGGGTAAAATCTCTGCCAATAAAATAAAAGTGATCCAGGCGCAGACCCAATTCAGCGCCGAAACGGGATTGCCCCGCATATTCCAGCAGGGTATAGGCGGTTGAAGCAAGGCCCTGATTTTTAACATCCAGGCCAAAGTTCAGGGGGAAAGCCCCCAAATTACCCGGTGTCGGGTCCGGTTCGGATCGTTCAATACGGGATTGATAGTTTTCTGTTTTTATCCATTGGGAATACAATTCCTGTACTCCGGCGGCAAATATCCAATCGGAAGAAAAATTCCAGTCATAATCAATACGGCCCTGGTAGTTTATGGTGGTATCGGTAATCTTGTCGTTAATCTGCGCGTTTTCAGGCAGAGATGCCGGGTCTGAACCTCCGGAATGTGCAAGGTTGATATCGGCTGTCATATCAGATTCATAGTACCCTGCTCCCAAGGTTGCCTTGAATACCATGGAATTTACAGGACTCCAGACGAGGCTTGAGATACCGAAAATCTGGTAGTTAAGCCAGTCAAATTTCAAATTAACGTCACTGTGCTGCCCGTCATCATCATCAAATATATTGTGGTACTCGGCGCCTACTCCATCGGAACCAAAAAAAGCCGTGGCGGTCCATTCCAGATCCGGTGAAAACCGGTAATACGAAGTAAGCGCAAAATCCCTGATAAAAGGCGCGGTGGTAACCGTATTGATCATATCCAAAGCCGGAACCGCTTTGGAAAGCGCCTGGGCGCCCCACACAAAGGGGTCCCAATAGGTTACTTTCCCCATAGCCATTATTCCGCCCTTACCCCACAGGGGGAATGAAAGATCCACATTGGTTTCACTTGTTGAGATACCGATGTCAAATTGGGCCTCCGTTGGGGAAGGCTTCTTCGTGCTTATTTCCAGCAGGCCCGAAATCGTATGCCCATAGCGACTGGAAAAAATACCGTGTGAGAGCCGCGCGCTTTCCACCATCTGGGGGACAAAAATGGAATAGGCCCCGCCCCAATGGTAGGGTTGTTCTATATAGAACCCGTCCATGGCTGCCATAAGGTCTCCGGGGTCTCCCCCGCGGATTGAAGGCTTGGCGTTAAACATCCCCGAATACCCCACACCGGGCAGGAGCTTAATGGAGGTCATCACATCCTCGATAAGCCCAATCTCCGCTGTACGGCTCAGGGTTTCCCCGGAAATGGCAACGCTCCGGCCACTTTTCGTTTCGCTCTTTCCCGGCGCCTGTGCCTCGATCACCAGTTCGCGGTTTTCCATAACCCCGCCCAGACGCAAAGCGCCGGTGAAACGATCCCCGGTTACCGGAATGAGCAGCCTGCCGGTTTCATAGCCCGGATAGGTAATACGCAGTACCACTTGCCGGTCATCGGGAACACTTACTATCGCCCTTCCGTCCTCACCGCAGGGGTATTCCGCGCCGTCCCATGAATGAATAAGCGCCCCTTCCAGGGGAATTTCCAGATCCGCATCGTGGACGGTGATTTCCACATCCCGGGCAAAAAGCCCATTTCCTGTGCATAGGGCCAGGAGGAGGAGGGAACCTATAAAAACTCGGCTTCCATGCCTTGCTAGTACCATCATATATTTTATATTACTCAAGTAATATAAAAATGTCAATAGTAATATGAAAAATATTGACAAAACACGAAAATCAGAGTAAAGTTAGATAAAATACCATGGATGGCATAAAAAACAACGAAACACATCAAAAACTTATCTCCACGGCCCTGAATTTGTTCAAAAAGCAGGGATATGCGGAAACACCCATTACTGAAGTTTGTGAGGCCGTGGGTATTGCAAAAAACACCTTTTACTATTACTTCAAGTCAAAGGAGGAGCTGCTCCTTGCCTGTATGCAGGGCCAAAAGACCCTGGATATGAGCGAAGTGACCGCCATTCTGTTGTCGGGAAAGGGATATTTTGAGCAATTTTGGGCGATTCAGCAGCCCCAGATTGATTTTGTGAGAAGCTGCGGCAGTGAAATAATGCGTAATATCAGCCATAGCCATGCCCCCAGGGGCGAGGGTAGGCGGATGTACGGCAAAAGCGAAGAACGGCAGAAGGTAGAAATCGCCATTTTGCAAAAAGCCCAGGAAGCCGGGGAAATCGGCGGCCATATTACCCCGCATCTTTTGAGTGTAAGCGCAAGTATTCAGTTTTTGGGGCTCCTCACGCTCTGGGTGAGTATGGACGGCGCCTTTGATTTTGAAAAAGCCCTGCGGTCCTGTTTTGAAACCTTTTTTGATGTAAAGCAGGAACTGCGGCAAGGCGGCGACTTATATGCCCAATTGGCAAATGGTCTATAGCCCTTTGGCCTCTTTTCTGTCCCTGCCCTTAATGGGCTATGATACCCTTGTGGAGTATACTTCCCTTTTTCCGTTACACCGGCAATACCGCCGCTTCCCGCCAATTAGCCGGAAATCCCATGCTCTTAATCAACTCAAACTTAGGGAAGACAGCATTATCCGACTTTTAAGAGATACTTGAAAAACAACTCCCGCAGGGCTTCATCAAAATAATACAGGTTTTCAATATCTTCAAAGGTTGTTCACCCCCTGATAAAAAAAAGGATCCCTTCAGGGCCCCCCCGGTCGCCTTGGTTTATAACCTCCGCAACACGATCACTAAAAAAATATAACGGATTTGCCCATTGTTGTCACGCTGATGGACGGCTAAGAGGAAAATCGCAAAAAAAGGTACTTGGCGCCAAATTTGCCTGGTCCTGTAGTACTGGGCGCCGCCGCTGCTTGACCATCCTTCCCCATTCCTCTATACTAAACTCCTATCGACATGAACCTAATGAACGGCCGGTATGTGCCGTTTTAATGGTGTAAACCATATATGGATGTGCCGGGTATCCCGGCTAAGGAGCTGTTCCCATGAAACGGACGTATCAACCCAGTAAAGTAAAGCGAAACCGGAAGTTTGGGTTCCGGGCACGGATGGCGACCCGCGGCGGGAGGCTTGTGTTAAAGCGCCGCCGGGCCAAGGGCCGGATCAAACTGTCGGCCTCGGACGAGAAAAAGCCCTATTAGCCGTGGATCATGGCTTCCGTTTTAGGCGGAAAGAGCATTTAAAGGGGCGGGATGAGATTCGGGATGTGTTTAAGCGGGGAAAGGCGGTGTCCTGCTCCGGGGCGAAGCTGTTTGTTCTAAAGAATGATCTGCCCCATAACCGGATTGCCTTTACCTTTGCCCGGAAATTCGGGAACGCCGTGGAGCGGAACCGGGCCCGGCGGCTGAGCCGGGAGGCCTACCGGTTGATGCGGAACACCCTTAAACCGGGGTTCGATCTGGTTTTGCTGATATACCCGGGAAAAGATGTGTTTAGTATCAGGATGGAACAGCTGGGGATTCTGTTTGCCAGAGCGGGTATCGGGTCCATCGAACTAAAGTTCGTTGGACTGAAGTCCGTCGAACTGAAGTCCGTTGGACATGCATGATGGTGAGTTTTTGGAACAGGTTTTGTCGATATGTGCCCCGGGACGTGGCGCTTTTGGCGATACGGTTCTATCAGCGGGCGATTTCACCGCATTTTTCCGCCCATTGCCGGTATTATCCGACGTGTTCCGCCTACGCATACCAGGCGGTGCAGAAATACGGCATAATCCGTGGGCTTTTTCTGGCAAGTAAGCGGATTCTGCGCTGCCATCCCTTTCATCAGGGCGGTTATGATCCGGTACCGTAGTTTAAGGGCAGCTCTAAAAACTCGGTTAGTTTTCAGAGCTGCCCCCGCATTTGCTCGTCTACGACTGCGCAAATGCATTTTTAGCGGTAAATCTCTAAAAACTGAAGTTTTTAGAGATTTCCTTATGTTAATCGAGAAAATTGTCTGCAATTTTCTCTGAGGAGTCTTATGGAAAAGAATACCTTAATGGCCGTCGTGCTTTCACTCGTGGTGATTACGGGGTTTTATGTCGTTCAGGGGGTCTTTTTTCCGCCTCAGGCCCCGCCTTCCCCTGCGGCCCCGGTTTCTTCCACGGTCCCCGCTCCGGTTACCCCTACGGCCATCCTTGACGTTCCCGGCCAGACCTCCACGCCTGCGGGTTCCCCGGTTGATGGTACACCGGTGGGGGGCAGCCCCGCAAATAACGGCCTTATCCCGGTTCAGTCTGCCGATACCGCCCTTGACGAGGGCCCTACGGCGGAACAGCGGGTCACTATCGAAACAAACTTGACCAGAGTGGTGCTTACCAGCGTTGGCGGGGATGTGGTTTCCTACAGGCTCAAAGAACATCAGGATGGCGGGGATGATGTGGAGATGATCCTTGCCGGTGACGCGGCGGAGGCCCACGCCTTTACGGTGGCTTTCGGTAACCTCAACGCCGAGCCGGTAACGGCTTTCTTCTATATAAATCGTATCAACGACTACACGGTGGAATTTTACCGGGACTTTGCGGTTGCCAATGGCGGCGAAACGGGACAGTTCCGGCTGACCAAGCGGTACACCTTTAAGCCCGACGAGTATATGTTCGAGCTGACCGTCTCTCTGGACGGCGGGTATTCCATTCCATCCCTTAACTTTAACGGGGCCGCCTATACGTTGGGGTTTGGCCCCCAAATCGGCCCAAAGTTTGAAAAGCTGGACGGGCGTTACGATTACCGGAACTATTTTACCTACGTTAAAGACAAAAACGGCAAGGGCAAACTCAGGACCGAAAAAGTCAAAGAAAATGTTCCCACCATTATTGCCTCCAGGGTTTCCTGGGCGGCCATCGCGGGGAAGTACTTTACCTTTATCGCCATTCCCGACAGTACCCAGTATGAGCTGGCCTTTTCCACCAAAGCCGAGCCGGGCCTTTCCAGCGGCTCCCGGTTTTACATGAGCCGCCCGGCGCTGAACGGCTCCCGGACTACCGACACCTACCGCTTTTACCTGGGCCCCAAAAGCCAGAAATCCCTGACGATCTACGACACGGGAATAAACAGCTTTAACCTCCGGGACATGGAGCTTTCCAAGGCGGCCAGCACCAGCGGCTTCCTTGCCGGTGTCCTTTCCCCGTTGGAGACGCTACTCAAGTGGTTTTTGTCCATCTTCTACAAACTCGTACACAATTACGGGGTGGCAATCATCCTCGTTACCTTGTTGGTAAAGGGGCTGCTCTTCCCGCTGACCAAAAAAGGCTCCGAATCGACCCTGCGTATGCAGACCATCGCTCCAAAAATCAAGGAACTCCAGGAAAAATACAAGAGTAATCCCCAACAGATGAACGTGAAAATGGCGGAACTCTACAAGGCGGAGGGCTATAACCCCCTGTCGGGATGTCTGCCGCTGCTCATCCAGATGCCGATTTTCCTCGCCATGTATAACCTCTTTAACAGCCACTTTGATTTGCGGGGCGCCATGTTCATTCCGGGGTGGATTCCCGATCTGTCCCTGCCGGAATCGATTTTCAGCTTTGCCCCCCACACGATCCCCATACTCGGCTGGAGCGATATACGGCTCCTGCCCTTCCTGTATGTGGGTTCCCAGCTTTTAAGCAGCAAGATAACCCAGACGCCGGACCAGCAGATTAATGCCCAGATGAAGATGATGCTCTACGTCATGCCCATTATGTTCTTCTTCATCCTCTACAATGTACCGTCGGGACTGACCCTCTACTGGATTATGACCAACCTCTTGTCCATGGGGCAGCAGTTGGTGATTAACAAGCATCTGAAACAAAAACGGGCGGCTATGGCGGCGGCTAACCCCGCGCCGGTGATTGCGCCGGGCAAATTGCCGCCCAAAAAGAAAAAGAAGCGGTAAGCTTCACGAGGAGCGTGTATATGACCTATGAATTTGAAGGACGTACTGAGAAAGAGGCCATTGATCTGGCGGCGGAAGAGCTGGGGCTTGAAAAGGACGGATTTGATGTTGAAATCCTGGAGACTCAGCGTTCCGGTTTGTTCAAGAAGGGATTCGTAAAAATTAAGGTTCATACGGATAAACCCGTCCGGTATAATCCGGCCAAGTCATCAGACCTGCCCGCAAACGACGACGACGATGAGGCACGGCAGCGGGCGGCAGACCGGGAGCAGTTCAATCAGGCGGTATTCGGGGACCCGGAAGCCAAAACCGATTTTGAGCGGAAGCTGATCGATTTTATGGAAACCCTGATCCGGCACATGGGCTATGAATCGTCGGTGTCCGTCCTGTTCCGGGAAGACCGTAAAATCGGCCTGAAAATTGATTCCGATAGCTCGTCCATCCTGATCGGAAAGAAGGGCAAAAATCTGGATGCCTTGCAGCTTTTGGCAAACATTTATGCCGGACGCCAGGGCGAGGAGGGTACCCGGATCATCCTGGACAGCGAGAATTACCGGATACGCCGGGAGGAATCGCTGGTACGTCTGGCCTATACGGTGGCGGACCGGGTGCGTGACAGCCGGACCTCAATCCTGCTGGAACCCATGAACCCCTTTGACCGCCGCCTTATCCATACCACCCTGAATGACATTGCCGATGTGGAGACCAAGAGCGAAGGCGAAGGGCTCTACAAGCAGGTGCGGGTCTATTACCGCGGGAGTATGCGCTAGTGTGCAGTCTAAGACAGATGACATAACAAGAATTTTTAACCGCAAAGTCAAATCGAACCTTCGGTTCGCAGTCAAATAAGGAAGGAAAAAGATGCTGATTTGTGATAGATTCTTACTTTTTCGACTTCTTTGACTTTGCGGTTTATATTCTTTATTATGCCTTCTGTATTTGACAGAACACTAGGTGCAGTTTGATTTATGAAAACCACGTTTTTTTGGTGCCTGGCACTATTAGCCGCTCCAGTATGGAGCCTTACCTTGGCGGATCTCGTTGGTCCGGAGCGGGTGGCGGCGCTGGCAAGCGGGGCGGCCGTCAATCAAACCCAGCGAAAGGACCCTCGGCCTGCCCTGATACCGCAGCATCCCTATATCCGGGAAGTGGTTGATGGGCTTATCACCGAAATGCAGCCGGGACTTATGGCGGAAAATCTTTTTCTGTATTCCAAACCCGCCGGGGCCGCTGTTGGGGCCTGGACCGAAGATGAACGAATCGCCCTGTATAATCATGCCATGGCCCTAAGTACCCTGGCGGGAATTCAGTACTTTTCCACCAGCCGCAACACCATGCGGACCTTTTTGGAAAGCTCCGTCATTATCGACAGCCCGGAAACCAAAAAACCCCAGCCTGACCCGGTGTACACCGGCGTTATCCCGGATTTGACCCTCTATGCCCAACAGCGGGATTTAACCTTTGGGGATAACATTTACCAATACGATTATCACGCCCGGCAGGACGCCCTGATCTTTGTTCAAAACAATCTGACCCCCATGAAACTCGGTATCATCAATGCCATAGGTAAAGAACAATACCGTTTGGTTATCGCGGTAGTCGATGCGGGGGACTATCTGCTGGTTTATGCGGTCTCCATGACCAGAGCGGCGGCCCTCCCCGGTCTGGGCCAGCGAATAAGCGCGTCTTTTTCCACCAGAGCCGAGGCGATCTTCAAATGGTACTGCGGTCAGGCAGATAAGGCCTTTGCGGAAACCGGCATTAAAACAAATGAGGCAGTTTCAAAATTGCAATTTTGAAACTGCAACCACTGCTGTCCGGTTTAATCATAGTAACCCCTCCAAAAGAGGCTGAGAAGAGTATATTTCAGGCGGCGGTGCTGTATTGGTACATAGTCCCAGGATTGAGTTTTTTGACAGCAATGTTGTCTTAAT